>JAGQPK010000482.1 GCA_020426755.1 Planctomycetales bacterium | reverse complement strand
CTGTGTGCCATTGGGCGCAAGCCGCGGTTTCCAACGCAGTCCAGGATCACGCTACTCGCACTTCGCTGTAAACATCAACGGTGGTCGCTAACGCCTCCCCCTTTAACTGGACACCAACTGCGAATGTAACCATAATTCAGGGAGCTCGCGGTTAGCTCAGATTAGGGGGTGGTATGCGGCAACGGATCGAACGACTTGAGACACGCAATTGCCTGACAAGTGTCGGTTTCGCAGACCATGTCATTCAGGTGAATGAACCTGTAGATGACGCGATCTTGGCTGACTTCAACGGTGACGGTCGTGATGATGTCGCGGGCTCGAGTTTTCGTGGCATTTCCTTACGAGTGTCAAACGCTGACGGCACGCTCGAACGTGAGCGGTTGGTTGCACCGCCTTCCCAGTTGCTCGCCGTCGTGGACATCGATGCAGACGGCGACATGGACGTTGTGGCACATGATGCTGAAATGTTCTGGCTGGAAAATCTAAGTGAGGGACTCGCTTTCGCTCGCCACGCGCTGAGCGATCTGCCGGTAATGGCGCGAGCAGGACGGGAACGGTTCGCCGTGGATGACGTCGATGCCGACGGCTCCCTGGACTTCGTCTACTTGGCGAACTCCCAACAGCTCGTGACAGTGTTTGATGTGACCGATCCGACGGTGAGTATTAGTCCCGTTGCAATTACGTCATTGTACGGCGAATTGCAAATCGGCAATATCGACTCAGATGACTTGATGGAAGTGTTCATACAACAGGGTTACTCAACGCGATACTGGTTCGACTGGAACGGCACCAGTTTCGCAAGCAGGCAGAGTCCTAGCGGATTGCCGGATGAAGGACCCTTGTATCTGGCCGATCCTGACCGGGACGGCAATCTCGACGTGATGGCCAACAATGTCCAATATGTGACACGTTACGAAATGAATGGCGACACGCTCGAATTCGAGAAGTACGAAGTGTTGTACGATCCAGACTCCCTCGAACTAACCTTTGCCATCGCTGACCACGATGGAGATGGTCGCCAAGATATCGTCTTCTCCAGGTATCTTGATCCTGGCAATGAGTTGCAGGTTTTTCGCGTTTCGTATCAAGGTTCAGATGGAAGATTTGCCCCGGCAGTTGAAGCACCCGGTACTTCGGACGCTAGGCTCTCGACTTGGGCTGTGGGTGATCTGCAGGGCGATGAGAAAACGAATATCGTGACCTTTTCTCGTTTGGGGCAAGTGTCGGCGGATGGATTTATAGCTAAGGCAGAATGGAATGGGGCAGGGTGGATTGAATCCGTCGATCTAGACGATGACGGCGATCTGGATTTGATTACGGGAGGCCTGAAGACGAGCAGCTATGACGGCTACGTTTCGGCGGTTACGAGTCTTCGCTGGTATGAAAACCTAGACGGCGCAAGCGACTTTCATGCACGCGACGAAGTGTTTTCGAACAACTGGATTTCGCTGGAAGATCACGTGGTCTTCTTCCAGTTGATTGATGTCGACCACGACGGTGATAGTGATGTCGTAACCGCGTTTGGCCGCGAGTTATTCTGGAATCGAAATCTCGGCAACGGACTAGGATTCGGGGCACAGCAAGTGTTCGCGTCCGACATCGTCACGGACCTATCGGTGGGCGTCGCCGATCTTGATAGCAACGGGCTGCTCGAAATCGTGCGACTCGACAACGAGACGCGACAAGTCTTTGCGCGTGAGCAAACGGCTGACGATCTCAGTACATTTAGCGACGAAAGGCTATTGTTTACGGCCACCGAGCCGATTCAAAACTTGCAGGTTGTCGACGTCAGCAATGATTCGTTGCCTGACATTCTTGTGCTAACCGGTAGCGTGGCGCGTAAGATCGCCGTTTATAAGAACCAGGGCGATGGTACTTACGGCGCCGCACAAGTTGTGGGAGATGACTTATACGAGTTCTTTCTTGAAGATCTGGATGGAGATCAAACGCCAGAGATTATTGTCGCCGGTGATCCGAACGGTGGTGCATTTCGTTGGTACAACAATGAGGGGCAGGGCACCTTTTCCGCAGCACAATCGGGGCCGGTGAGAGAATCGATTGGCCGTATTGTCGAGATAGATAGCGGTGACTTCGATGGTGACGGCAAGCTTGAACTGTTGGTCGGCGCGCACAACGGTATCTATTCGTACGAGTATAGTAACGGCGGCTTTGCCTCGGAAGAGTTTGTCTACGCAGCGAGTGGCGTAGGTGCCTTGCACGTTGTCGATCTCAACCAGGATGGCAAGCTCGATTGGGTCAGCAGCGCGGCACACACTTGGTCTGGTCTGCGCTGGCACGAGCAGCGCACGACTGGCGACGTGAATAACGATGGGCGTTTCGATTCACAGGATTTGGTCGCGTTGTTTCAAGTAAATCAATATGAGGACGACATTGTCGGGAACTCAACGTTCGTCACCGGCGACTTTAATGGCGATGGCGAATTCGACAGTGGCGATCTCGTGACCGCGTTTCAAGACGGCGGCTACGAAGCAGGTTTGCGTCCAGCAGTCGCTGCTGTGTCGGAATGACGGTATCTGCTGGGGTGATGTCAATTTTGGCCACGGATGGCACGGATCACACGGATGTGAATTTGGCAAATCGGCGCAACCCGACGGCCACGTCGGGACTTCCATCGCGGAGCGATTGTTGATGATAGGCCGGCGATTTATCGCCGGTAGGCCCGATTCGCCGAGTTCAAAAGCGGCAACTGTGCGGTCGCACTCCAAACGTCGCTCGCTAAGCAACGTACGTACCTGCCTGAAAGGCGTAAACTAGATCGCCACTGTCGAATTCGCCATCGCCATTAAAGTCGCCGGTGAAGAACGTCGAGTTGTCTTCGGTATCATCTTCGTACTCACTCGCCGCGAAGATCGCGACCAGGTCCGTCGAGTCGAAAACTCCATCGCCATTCACGTCACCCACGACGCGTTGTTCGTGCCAATACAGTCCTCCCTGATCGAAGTTGCCGGAACTCAACCAATCTAGTTTGCCATCTTGGTTGACGTCGGCGAAGCTAACGGTCGGACGGGAATCGGTTTTCCAGAGTTGTTGCCTCGTCGTGAAGTTGCCGTTGTCATTCGACACCCAGAAGACGCCACCGGTTGCACTGATCAGCAGATCGGTGTCGCCGTCACCATCTAAGTCTCCCGTATCCAACGAGTAAGTGTCAGAAATCGTGTCCCAAGTGGGGCCGTTTTGCCCTGCACTGAAGTTTCCTTGGCCATCGTTGAGGTACCACCGAAAAGAACTGTTCGAACCATGATCGATCGTGATTAGATCTGCGTCGCCATCGTTATCCAAATCGGCGACATGATATTGATCGAACGCCGCATCACCAATCGTCGCTGCGTCGTCGAAGCTGCCATCTCCGTGATTCATGTACCACAAGACATGGCGTGCGGCGTTGTTGTCAGGGATGAGCAAGAGGTCGGTGTAACCGTCGCCGTTCAAATCAGCCGCAACCAGATCTCGCACCGGTTGTGTTAGCTTCAAGTCGACGGTCTTTACGTTCGCAACACCGGTAGTGCCCAAGACTTGTCCGAACTTTAAGATCTGATTCCCTGCCTTGTGCAAAGCAATTATCTCAAATAGACCGTCACGATCGAGGTCGTCAATCAACAACTCATCAAGCTGAGCGGTACTTGTTTTGAGCGTTTCGCTCTCACCAAAGGGCCGAGGCGTACCTACGTTCTCATGCCAATAGATGCTGTTGTTGAGATAGCCGACGATATCGGGTAGCCCATCATGGTCCCAATCCACGAACGTGTGCCAAGCGTCGGGATTGAACGGCGATGCCCTGCGCTCGGCGATGGGATTCGCCGCGCTGAACGTTCCGTCACCATCAAGATTCTCATACCAGACGAGTGACGCCTTAGAAGTTGGAAAATCGACATCATAAAGATAGAAATCGCTCGTAACCAAATCCAGATCACCGTCTTGATCTACATCCAACGCGTCCAGCCAAGTTCCATCGTGCCAGGGTTGCACGAGGTCGTATTCGATTGAATTCTCAGTTGAGAATCCGCCGTCGGGACGGATAACGACGACGCTGTCGTGACCCACGCCTTCGATATCGCCGATAACCGAACCGCGAAACTGCGTGAAGGGAAGTCTGACTCGTGTGCTCGCGGTCGTGAAAACTCCATTTGGCTCCTGTAAACTGGCGTAAAGTTCCTTCCCTTCGCCACCTCCGCCAACAACACATGTGATGGCAAGGTCAGTGAGCCCGTCGCCGTTGAAGTCGCCTGTGGAAACGCTGAGCAATCCAAGTGTTGATGGCAGTTGAATCTCTTGTTTGAATTCGAACCCGATGCCATCGGCGACGCGTTCATGGACTTCGATCGTCGTTTGGCGAATGATCACGACATCCTGTAAATCATCTCCGTCGAGATCAAGGAAGACCCTTCGAGTGGTGCCTACGACAGCACTTTCGATGACAGGTTCAATATCGCCGTTACCATCAACATCGCCCAGTTGCAGTTGAACGCGCGTCGCATCAAGAGTCACTTCTTCGACTGTAACCACTGGACTGAGCACATTGGAAATGGTGACAAGCCGTTGCGAGTCCGCCAGATAGACGAAGTCAACGTTTCCGTCTTCGTCAACATCTCCGACGGCAAAGGGTGAAGTCGGACTTTCTAAGGCGATGGCGGTATCCAGGTTGTGACGAGTGAAGCTGGTTGCATTGCCATTGTTCTCCAGCCAATACGGTTGAGTGGCAACGGCAATAATATCGAGGTCACCGTCGCCATCG
>JAGQPK010000481.1 GCA_020426755.1 Planctomycetales bacterium | reverse complement strand
TCCAGGGGGAGGGCGACAGAGACTCAGCGTGAACTCGCCGCAACAGTCGCCACCACAAGTGAAGAGCACAGATGGTTCCCGCACACAGCGCATCGCGCATTGTTCCCCCTCCCGCAATCGACTCTCAACTGCGATGCAGCGCGCAGTCCGGGAGGGGGATCCAGGGGGAGGGCGACAGAAACTGAGCGAAAACTCGCCGCAACAGTCGCCCACGCAAGTGCAGATCGTCGTCATTGTCCGCCACTCCGCTATCGACCATCGCAAATAAACTGCCAATGGCGGCACGAACAGCGAATTGTCGCTGCGACAGCTCAAGCCCGCTGTGATCAGAAATCCAAATGGTTCCCTCCCCCTGGCCCCCTCCCGGTATTGAGCCGCGCGAAGTGGAGACCATCGACGGGAGGGGGAACTGCAGCGCCCAGTCGGCTGAGCCACACGCGATTCGCAAACGCCCGCGAGTAGCACGACACCGCAACGCTCGACAAAACAAATCAACGGTTAACAAGCCAAAACGACCCTAAGCCAGCAACTCGCTTCTCAACGAGTACCAACACAATCAAGCCCGAAAATCCGCTCGCTCTATGCCAGCGGCTGACATTTGCAAAGGCCATTCGAAATGACTCGACGCCGCACCCATCGCAGCCCCGCCAACACCCACAAGCAAACCCAACGCGCCGAGCGCAACCGCCGCCAAGCGGAGCGCAGCGCACTGCGTTGGGATCGCTTGACGGCAATGTTCGAGCGTCGTCGTGAGGAACGTCGCGCGCGCTGGGCGACATGTTTCCCAAGCTGGCTGCCCTTGACTTGGAACACCTGCGCCATGCTGCTGGCGCAGTTGATCAATTCGCTCTTCGGCCCGCCTCAAGGCCCGGGTTTCGCGCTAGCGGGCGTCGGCGGCCTGGGTGAGCCCAGTTCGTTCGGCCCGTTCACTTTCGCCTCCAATTCGCGACCGCCGCAAGACAACCTAACCTTCGCCCGCGGCTTCTTCTTTGGCCGAGGAAAAAAGAAGAAGCGCCCCGAGAAGCAGCCACGCAAAAAATTCGGCGCTGAGCGTTTGGAACAGCGCGAGATGCTGGCATATGACGCAATCAACATTGTCGGCGCGGCGTCAGCGGCCGACGACAGCCAAATAAGCAGCGACGGCCAGGTTCTGTTCGCTGAAGGCACCGCAGGGACTAGCCTCACCATTTCCACTGCGGCACTTCAGACGGCCGCTTCCACTTTTAACATCCAGTTAGAGGCCAAGTCGATCAGCTTTGACGCGAACGTCAATTCACTGACCCTGGCCTCGCCCAACTCAATCGTCTTCGACACGAACGACGGTACGAATATGGGGGCCATCACCTTCGCAGATCTGTCGGACACGCTATCGGCTACGACAAGCGGAACCACGATCACGTTCGATGCCGGTACCACCGCGTCTCTTGCAAACTTGGTGTCCAACGGCGGCGACGTTAACATCGACTCAGTAGGGAATTTGACGCTTCGAGCTATCAGCACTTCGGGCGCGAATCTAGACGTCGTTTCCGGCGGCACGATCACGCAATCGGGTTTCGTGAATAGTGGTGCTGGCAACGTCGCAATGAACAGCGACGGTAATCTAACAGTTGATCGGATTACATCGGCGACGGTGACACTTGATTCAACTGCCGGCGCTATCGCATCGTCGGGAACTGAGAACATTCGTGCGACGAACACGCTCACCTTAAACGCGGCAACGGGCGTCAACGTGAGAACAGACGCAGCGACCATCACCGGAGACAATAGCACGTCCGGAAACGTGACGATCCTGCAAGGCGGCAACCAAGGGCTCACCGTAACGTCGTTTTCGAATGCCGGCGCCGGGGTCGTGTCGATCACCAACAACAGCACCAATGATCAAGTGCTGATCGTCAGTGGCTCAGGCATTACAAATCCTGGCGGTGAGGTTGTGCTGAGGTCGAAAGGTGCCGTCACAGTCAATGCCGCATTGGCTGGGATCAGTAAGCTGACGGTTGGCGCTGACTCGAACCTCGACGGATCGGGCACATTCACAAACTCCGTGGCGATCAGTACGACGGGCGGAGTGGGCGCGGACATTTCTGTAACGGCCGCGGACGCGGATCTGCAGTCGGGCAGTAGCCTCAACTCCGGATCCGCCCGCACGACGATTCGCACGAGCCAAGCGAATCGCCAAATCGGCCTCGGCACAGGCGCGGCCGGCAAGTTGAATCTGTCAGACGCGGAAATCGATTTGATCACTGCTTACATCTTGCAGATTGGCGGAAAGGACACCGTCGGTGGCGCGACGCTTTCCGGCAATGTCACGATTGACGACACGATCTCACCCTTCGGCACGTCGACTCTCGCCATTGTGACAGGCGGTGGCATCGTCTCGTCCGGAACAACAGGATTGATCGACGAGACGAACGTCAAGCTGGTCGCGAGCGGAGTGATCGATCTTGGCACGAATAGCAACAAGATTTCGTCGATTGCCGCCCACAGCGATGTCGCGACCGGCGATGCAGTGAAACTCAAGAATGACACTACGACCGCTTTGCAAGTCACCACGGTCGACGGCCAAACGGGCATCTCCACCGCTGGCGGCAACGTCTTGCTGCAACAAGATGATCTCACGATATCGCAACCGATCAGCGCCGGTACCGGTGAAGTGACGATCGTGCCGACGACACTGAGTCGGGCAATTGATTTGGGTGGCAATTCAACGAGTCCCAGTCTACATCTGACAGATGGCGAATTGGATCAAGTGAGCTCGGCGCTTTTGCGCATCGGAGGCGGCGGATCGCTACCAGTATATACTGGGGATATTCGGCTGACAGGCGGCGGCATCATTTCCCAGCCGGCAAGTGGTGCGTACGACAAGTTGTCGCTGTGGACAACTGGCGCCATCACTGACGGAGGCACCGGGACTTACCTGACGGTTGATGAGCTTGCCTTGCGTTCCGGAACCGGTATCGGGGCTTTCGGCGGCACAGGTGGTGACCAACCTCTCGACATAACTGCCACAAACCTAGCTGCTGCCAACACGACGAGTGGTGTCATCAACATTTGGAACCACGGGGCGCTGACAATTACGAGTACCGCCATCGACGGCCTGGTGGGACTCGACAACGATGCAACCGGTACGGACTCGTTCATCGGAATCACAGCCAGCGGCAACTTTACGATCGAAGCAGCAGTCAGTGCGGCGGGAGACGGTGTTGCCTTCAATACTGATACGACCGGAAGTTCCATTGCGGTCAATGCTCCCATTTCGTCTGCCGACAAGATCACACTGGCGGCAAATACCAGCGTGACATTCGCTTCCAACGGTGACCTCACGAGCACTGGAGCCAACAAGAACATCGCTGTAAATGCCGGCAATCTGATTACGATGGCCGATGGTGCCGTGGTCGATGGTAAGGGTGAGATCGCGTTTTCGGCAGTAGGCGAAATCACGCTTGGACAATTGAAGACGACAAGCACATCAATATCCCCCGCCGCTGTATCAGTGACCTCGACATCCGGAGCGATCGTCGACGCCGGCGACACGGGAGGAGCTGATATCGAAGCGAACGGCACCAACGCTGTCACAACGCTCAGCGCAGCAAACGGTATCGGTACGCTTGCCAACCCAATTGAAACGTCGGTTGATACGTTGACGTTTTCGAATAGCACATCGGGCGATGTGGCGATTGTTGACTCCAACTCCGCCGGCGTGAGCGTCAGCGGTTCGAATAACGCTGCCGGTGGGAACATTGAGATACAATCCGCCGCCGGAAACGTCCTGCTGACTGTACCCAGTAGCACGAGTCTAACAACCAGCGACGGTCAGATCACGCTCACCGGCAACGACATGGACATCGCAGGCACGATCAATTCCGGAACTGCGAATGTCATTCTCAAGCCAGTGGACACGAGCCGCGTGATTGATCTCGGCGGCAGCGCAGGCGGGTCGCCTTTGAAACTGACCGATGCCGAACTCGACAACATAACCACCACGGGCCGCTTGATCGTCGGATCGTCAAGTCAAACCGGCGACATCCACAACTCGGCCGCAATCACAGCCCCCACCACCTACTCCACGCTGGAACTCATCACCCAGTTCGAGATTCTCAAGAACGGAGCCGGCAGCATTGCCGTTCCGAACCTGATCATGACCGCCGGCACGATCGGCACATCGTCTTCAGTAGGTCTCGACGTCAGCGTCGATTCACTAACGGCCACGACTACCGGCAACCAATTGATCACAGAAGCTAACGGCCTAACCGCCTTGGAACTCAATGCCGGCACTGGCAGCGTAACGTTGACGCTGACCGAAGGTGCGTTGGCCGATTCGGATCCGTCTGTGGATATCACGGCCGCCCAGGCTTCAATCGAACTCGTCGACACCAATGACGATGGTGATAGTGTTGGAAGTTCCACGAACCCAATCGGTACGAGTGTCAACGAGCTGACCGTGACGACGGATGAAGGGACCATTGATGGCTCGCAGTTCCTAACAGAAGCCAACGGCCTAACCGACCTCAACTTGAACGCCGGCACGGGCAATGTCGATCTGACGCTGACCTTGGGCGGAATCGCTGACTCGGATGTAGCCGACGACATCACGGCCAGCAGCGCAACGATTGTGCTCTCAGACACCAGCACGCAGAACGTCGGAGCCAGCGGCGCAGTAGAGGCGAACGACAATTAGATCGGAAGAGTGTCGGGTAACGCATGAGTGTAGATCTCGATCCAGGTTGTAACATAAGAAAAAAAAATAACCGACCTCAA
>JAGQPK010000480.1 GCA_020426755.1 Planctomycetales bacterium | reverse complement strand
GGTTAGCAAATTCTGTGTGGCGGCGCTGAAGATCGTGGTGTTGTGCGCAATCGCCTATCCGTTACTGATCAACGAACAAGAGATGCTGGTTGGCTGGCTGCAAGGTTCGGTCACCGACATCAGCACGCAAGCGGGTCGGTCCTTGATGCGAATCAGCGCGTGGCTCGGACTCGGCACGCTCGTTTGCGGCGCCATCGATTACGCCGTGCAACTGTGGCGTTACGAACAAGAACTGTTGATGACGCCGGATGAAGTTCGTGACGAGGTCAAAGCGGTTCGCAACGACGTCTCGGTGTTCAAACGGCGTCGGTAGACGGCAGCCTGCATTGCGAAATTGATCGCCACCCACAACAGAAGTCACGCGGGACAAGAAGTCACACAAGATAATGCTAAGCAACGCAGAGTCGCTGCGGACTGCGTTACGTCATTGCGAGTGCTCTTTGGCTACGAAAGCTCGTAGCCGTACCTTGTCGCGTAGTCGTGCCAACGCTCGCGAATCTGCTGGCGTTGTTCTTCCGGCAGCTCATAGCGGTTTGTCTGATACTTCTTTTTCTCGCGAGTCATTTCCGCCAGAGCAGGCTCTACCGCAGAGAAGTCGCCCATCTGAAGGGTTTCGTAAGCGGACCGCAGCGTCTCGACAGGATTCTCGACGAGATCCTCATAGCGGACATCATAGATCTGTTCGCTACGCAGACGACAACGCTGCAACTCGAAGGCGGCGTACATCCTTTCGAATGCCGTGAACACGTATTCCTCGAGTCGCTCGTGTCGAGGTAATTGCAGGCCTTGAGCTTCGTCCAACACCTTCCACAAATTGTAGGTCGATGCAAACACCGTCAGCGGGTCACGTGTGATGTGCAAGAACTTGGCTTCCGGATACAGTTCCGAAAGAACACCCACGCGAGCCGTGTGCGTGGGTGACTTCAAAATCAGTCGTTTACCCTGACCATAGGTCATCGATTGCAGAAAGAAATGCAGAGTCTGCTTCCATTCGGTCAGCTCGTCTGCACTCAGTGATTGCAGGTCCAAGTACTTCCAATAGCATTCGCCCGAATTGGGAAAAGCCATTCTTAGGTAAGGTGAGAGTGCGCCGAGCGAGCACAATGCGAATTCATCTTCCTGCGGTGAATCCCAAGCCGTGCGCACGTTGTCCATCGGTCGCTTGGAAGGCATCATGAACCACAACAACTTCGGCAGCCAAGCTTCTGTCAGCAAAAAATGCGTCGCCGCAAAGCATTGGTAAGTCGTCGGCGTGGCGAATCGTTGATCGCACGACATCAGCTCGTGCAGATAGGTCGTGCCGCTACGCCAATGTCCGACGATGAAGACAGGCGGACCCGCTAGCTGGGTTTCCTCGATACGCCGACCGTAAAGTCCACGGGACAGAGCGCCTAGCGTTGAGTTAAACGCTGTCATGCCTGTGATCGTAGCCGCTAATCCCCATCGGAGTGGATGGATCTTGGCGCGATTGCGCGCGACGAGTGACAGCCAGTTGGGCAACCGCATACCATGCCAGAATCGCGGGGCCCAAAAAGGATAGGTGGCTTTATGGTTCGTCGAGGGCGCGTGACGCGATGCAGGCATTGGGCAACAACACTAGGACTGGGAATGTCGCGTCAACTACGCGAGAAGGGCCCTGATCATACGCCGAATCTGTCCTGCCAGCAATGCAACGACAGCTTCCGCTTAAAACGCACTGGACACTGATCGGTAGTTCGAGTACTTTCCCGCCCGACTTCAAGTTAACTTTTAATTTTTTGTTGAATCGCTCATGCGGACGTAATCGCTGAGCGTTCACTGACCGTGGGTTGCACATGCCCGGATCATCCCGAGTACAAGAGCTGCTGTTACCGATTGGGCTGCTGGCCAGTCTGTTGGTAATCCTGACGCCGATGCCGGCGATGTCGCTCGACCTACTGCTACTGGGCAACATCGCGTTGTCGGTGATCATTTTCTTAACAACCATCTATGTAACGTCTCCGCTTGAGTTTAGTGTGTTTCCGACTGTATTGTTGGCGACCACGTTAGGCCGACTGGTGTTGAATGTCGCGACCACACGATCGATTCTGACGCGAGGCTCCACGGACGGGTTGGATGCGGCGGGCGGCGTCGTGCGACGGTTCGGCGAGTTTGTGGCGGGCGATCAGGTTTTGGTGGGGATCGTCGTGTTTGGCATCATTGCGGTGATCCAATTTGTGGTGATCACGAAAGGTGCGACGCGGATTAGCGAAGTGTCGGCGCGGTTTGCGCTCGACGGGATGCCTGGCAAGCAGATGGCGGTGGATGCCGATTTGAATGCCGGGCTGATCGATCAAGTGGAAGCGCGTCGTCGGCGTGGCGAGATTGCCATGCAGGCTGATTTCTACGGAGCGATGGACGGTGCC
Source organism: Planctomycetales bacterium (assembly GCA_020426755.1). Classification (GTDB taxonomy): domain Bacteria; phylum Planctomycetota; class Planctomycetia; order Pirellulales; family Pirellulaceae; genus JAGQPK01. The sequence goes on along the minus strand of JAGQPK010000480.1, from coordinate 2,383 downwards.
AGTAAGTTTGTTCGCGGCGACGCCGTGGCGGGCATCTTCATCACAACGATCAACATTGTCGGCGGCTTGCTATTGGGCGTGACGCAATACGGCATGTCCTTGAGCGAAGCCGGTGCGACGTTTACGAAATTGACGATTGGCGACGGGTTGGTCAGCCAGATTCCGGCGCTGCTGATTTCATTAGCGGCGGGCTTGTTGGTAACGCGGAGCGCTCAGAAGTCGAACTTGCCGGTCGAGTTTCTGCAGCAACTCCTTTCTCGTCCACAGGTCTTGGCAGTTGCTGGCGTGTTTTTGGCGGTGCTCATTCTGACTCAACTTCCGGCGATTCCGCTGGTCATGTTGGGCAGTGGCTGTATTGGTGCGGCGGTGCTGTTGAGTCGTCGCGAACCCGAGGTGGAAAAGCCGGCTCGTCCGGCGACGACTACCGCGACTCCCGCGACACCCCCGCAGCAGCGTCTTGAACCGCGCATTGAAGAGTATCTGTCGGTGGATCCGGTCGAGCTGGAGCTTGGTCTCGATTTGGTTCGCTTGGCGGATTCAAAACGCGGTGGCAACTTGTTGTCACGCATTACGCAGTTGCGTCAGGCGGTGGCGATGGAGCTGGGCTTGGTGCTGCCAAAAGTGCGGATTCGCGACAATCTACGTTTGAACGAGGATTACTATCGCATCAAGATTCAAGGCAATCCGGTGGCGACGGCTCGTTTGCCGATGGGCGTCTATTGGGCCGTCACGGATCATCGTGAAGAGCCGCGCGGTGGTGACGGGACATTGCGTCATCCGGCCTTTCGCTATCCGCTCCAGCGCGTGACGCGTGAACAGTTGCCGTTGGTGCAGCAGTCGGGCCAGACGGTCTTGGATGCGACAGGCGTCTTGTTACATCACTTGCGCCAAGTTGTGGCGATACACGCGGCGGACTTGTTGACTCGCGACGCAACGAAGCACCTATTGGACGAAACTCATCAGAAAGCGCCGGCCGTGGTTGACGAACTGGTGCCGCAGATGATGAGGCTGGCCGACGTACAACGCATTCTGCAGCGACTCTTGGTCGAGGGCGTATCCATCCGGCAGATGAGTTTGATTTTGGAGGCCTTGGGCGACGAAGCGGGGCGTTCGCGCAGTGAAGTCGAGCTGACCGAACGCGTTCGTCATCGCTTGGCGCGTTCCATCTGTGCTCAGTATCGCGACGAACGCGATCGCCTGCACGTGGTGACGCTGGATTCTGCCTGGGAGGAACGCACGCAAAGTGCGATGCAATTGAGTGAACGTGACGTCGCGACCAAGTTGTCGGCGGCAGACGTTGATGCATTGGCCCGTGGAATTGACAACGAGCTGGCACAGTTGCGTCAGCAGGGACGTCCGGAAATCCTCTTGGTTCGCCCAGAGATTCGCCCCGTATTGAAACGTATGCTGATCAGCCAATTGCCTCAATTAATTGTGCTGAGTTACTCGGAAATCACGGCGGAGACGAAAGTCGTTTCGCTAGGCATCGTCAGTGGGACTCGAGGGAAGTAATTCCGATGCAAGTACGCACATATCGAGCTCGATCGCTGCAAGAAGCGCTCATGATGGTTCAAACCGAGTTAGGTCCCGACACTCGTGTCGTGCAGACTCGCGAACTGCAGACTGGCCTATGGGAACGCTGGACGCAAGGCCGGCAGTTCGAAATTCGTACACGTCGACCTGGCGCCAACACGTTGCCGTTACGGCGACATGGCGAGCCACGCGTGTCGGCGGAAACACCGCAGCTTGGCGGCCTGGCGGATGCGGCCTTTGAAATCCGCAAGCAGAAGGCGCCGGCGCCGATGACCTCTCCAATGCCTAACACTACGGCAAATGGAGGCACTTTAAAGTCGACGTTTACCGCCGCTCCCACGTCAAATACACCGGTGTTCCCGACGCACTCCGCAGTGGTGACGCCAGAGCGGTCGGAGCCCAACAATCAGTGGGCGACGTCGGCTTGGTTCGAGTTGCTTACCGACTTGATTGAGGCCGAGATACCTGCTGAAGCGGCGCGGGCACTCGTCGAGCAGCTTCGACAAACAGTTGCCAGTGTGACACCGACCTTAGGCGATTTGCGACAGGCGGCCGCCGAACTGCTGATGAATGAAGTGACGCTTTCCGGGCCGATCAACGTGCCGGTTGGTGGACGCCGAATTGTGGCGATGGTGGGGCCGACGGGAGTTGGCAAGACGACCACGATTGCCAAGCTGGCGGCCCACTTTCGCCTGCGAGAGCAACGTCGAGTTGGATTGATTACCGTCGATACATTCCGCGTGGCCGCTGTCGAACAACTGCGCACTTACGCGGAAATCATGGATATGCGTTTGGAAGTTGTGTCGACGCCACGTGAGATGCGTGACGCGGTGGCGCGGCTGGCCGATTG
>JAGQPK010000047.1 GCA_020426755.1 Planctomycetales bacterium | reverse complement strand
CCGTTCGACGGGTTGGGGCGTTGCCGATTGTGCCGCTTGGGCGTCGGTGTCTGGCTTGGGAGTTGGTGCCTCGGCAGTCGCTACGGTTGCGGCTGGCTGTGTCGATTGTGCAACAGCTCGTTGGATCGGCAATCGTACGACGGCAAGTGTCGCAACAGCGAGCAAGGTCCAGAGTGCATATTGACAACGCGTGATGAAAGTAAGCTCGATGCCACGAGAATTGGTGTTCATTTCACTTCCCAAGCGTAGCGCAGGTGTCTAGTTCATTGAGGGCAAAGTTAAGGCAACTCTATTTCACGAATTGCTGCAAATGGCGGCTCATTTTGTGGACTAAACTCAAAAACAGAACGAGGGACTTCGGATATCACGTCCGTTCTTTTGCCTGACCGCAACGAGACAACTTGAAGAGTACAGCCAGCACTATGGGCACTACCGCAGTGAATGTCGAACCTCAAACCACGAGTACGAATGCTGTGGCATCGATGTCACCAAACGCCTTTCGGGGCGCTTGCGTCAACTTGCTTTGCAAACTGGAAAACAAGCTCGCGCAGATGGACGAGTCCGGTACGTCCGGGGCAACGTTCGAAAAGCTAGAAACCGCGAAGCTAATGCTTGTCGACCTGATTGATTTTGCCGAAGGCACGCTACAGGCAAAACAGGTTGAGATGTTGACACCTCACATCCAGGAGGTCTACGAGAAGTGCAAGTCTCTTGAAGAAAACATGCACAAGACGTCATGGAGCATCATGCAGCGCTTCGGCCGCGACAAGCCGAGTCGATTTGAGATTGATTCGGCGTACGAAGAACTGAGCAAGGACTATGTGAGTCTGTTTGTTGTCTTCTTCGTCGAAAGCATGAAGGGAATCGGTGTGCCAACGGCTGAGAAGCGTGAACTGCTGGAAAGCTTGGAAGCGTTTGTTGACGAAGTTCGCCGACGTTGGTAGGTCCTCCGAGTAATTCCATGCTCCGATCGACGGTACTCGAAAACGGTCTTCGAATCGTAACGGAAGAAATCCCCGGCGCGCGATCTACAGCAATCGGCGTACTGGTCGACGCGAGCCCCCAAGACGATCCCGCCGGCAAGGAAGGTCTGGCGCACTTCGTCGAGCATGGTCTGTTTCAAGGCACGACTTCTCGAGATGCCCAAGCGATCTCGGCGATGATCGATGAAGCTGGCGGGCAGATGACTGCTTTCACCAGCCGCGACTATACTTGCTACTACGCTCACATCATGGACGACTACAGCACGTTCGCGTGGGAGTTGTTGGGCGACATCCTGCTCAATTCCACGTTTGACGAAGCATCCATCGCGCGTGAACGCGACGTGGTGGTACAAGAGCTGTCTCTGCAAGAGGACGATTATTCGGGCCAGATCCACGATATCGTCAAGAACAAGATTTGGAACGGCCATCCGCTGGGACGTGAGATTGCTGGGAACATCGCTTCTGTCCAGTCATTGACGCGCGACGATTGTCTGAATTTCGTGCGACAACACTACACACCAGATCGCTTGATCGTCGCGGCAGCTGGCGCCGCCCAACACGAACGCATGGTGGAACAAGCGAGTGATGCTTTGTGGCGTCTGACCGGCACCGCCACCCCGCGAAAGCAGTCGAACTGCGATTTCACTACTGTTACTCACTATGAACACCGTGATGTAGCGCGCGCGTACTTCAACATCGCAATTCCGTCGCTCTGTTATGCCGATCCGCATCGCTATGCAACTCATGGCCTCAATGTCATTCTCGGTGGTGGCATGAGCTCGCGACTTTACTCCCAACTGCGGGAGTCGATGGGAGCAGTCTACTACGTCCACTCTCAGTACTACGCCTACCGCGACGCGGGCATCATGATGATTGAAGGCGCCACGTCGGACGAGAACCTGGAACGAGTGCTGCAAGCGATCGTGCTGGAGCTCGACCAACTGGCCCAAGACGGTGTGACTGACGACGAGCTTTGGAGAACTCGCAAGCAAATGAAGGGACAGCACTTGCTGGCGGGCGATTCGATGAGTACGCGCATGAGCCGCATCCTGACGCAGAACTTCTATTTCGGCGACTTTGTGCCCGAACAAGAAATACTCGACGCCATAGATGGAATCGACGGTGCCGCAATCCAACAGCAAGCAGCCGCGGTTTTTGAGTCAGGGAACATTGCCGTCGGTGTCGTGGGGCCTGATACGTCCGCCAACGGCCAGACTCGTATCTTGGATACACTTCACCCCGCCGGTTTCTTTAGCCAGCTGGCGGTTGGCTCGTGATCGTGTTGGCTACGTTCCGTATCATTCACTGTGAGGTTTGCACCAATGCCCATCCCGGAACAAGTACGAAAGAACTGGATCGAGATTCAGAAACGCAATGAGCATCCTGTGAATGCGATTGGCGTGAAGATCGATGGCAAGGATGAAAAGACATTGAAAGTCTGGCGCGACGAGGGCATCGACCAGTTCGTCAAGAAGTAGTCCCTGCCGTAGCGCATCTACTGTATCGCTCAAAGCGTGACGTTACCTTGCCAGGCCGTCACGCTTTCTTTTTGCGCTCAGCTAGTCTTCAGCAGCCACAGCAGCGTAACGTCGTTTCTCTGTTACTGCTTAAGCGTTGTCTGTGTTGGACCGTTTGATCATCTATATCCCCACGTTCCGCGTGGCATAAACACCAAGAGTGGCCTAGTGTAAACAAGCCGCTGAATTGACTTTTTATATGACCGGAGTGGAAACATGAGTTACCTGGATGCCTTGCGTGCGGGAGTCATCGCCGCAAAAGCTGGTAAGCGAATGCTGGCCCGTATTCAGATCGAACAAGCAACTGAAATTGATTCACACCAACCGGAAGCGTGGCTTTGGATGGCATGGCTAGCCGACTCCACGACTCAAGCATCCGAGTATGTCGAAATCGCGCTCGCTCGCTCACCTAATCATCCGGTCGCCACCCGATTTCTCGAGCTACTGGACGAACTCAACGAGTTCGATCCAGACGCGGCACTCGTCGAAGAGTCCGCTGAGGCGGTAGAAGCGGACAGTGTTATTGGAAGTGAAGACGTCGCTCAACCATGGGGCACTGCGGAAGGTGAATCGCTTGCCGCACCCGCTAGCGAGCTCGACGAGAGCGACACGTTAGCAAGTGATCTCGAGGCATTGTTGGAGGCTTCAGCAGAGCCTGAGAACGAACCGACTGGCGACTACGACGAACCGACGGCGGTAGAAGAGCCAGTTGAAGCAGTTGCTGAATACGAGACCGTAGACACTGAGGCCAATCACCCCGATTCCGGCTACTCCGGTTGTGAGACACTCGCCCTGGACGACGAAACTCGTGCGTTCCTGAAGTCTCGCGCTGCATTCGACGCGCTGTCGATGGAAGAGAATGCTGACAACGCTGCCGATGTCGACTCTTGGGATTCGTACGAGCCGATTGATGAAGTGCCGTTGGAACCGACAGATCTGGATGAAGAGCCCAGCGAGACGCCAATCGCAGGACAAAACGTCGAACTGCCGATTCTCGATGCGATCGAAGTCGAATCGTACCTGGACGCCAACGAGGAAGAACTCGTTCTGACGGATGCGGAAATCGAACTGGTGTCGGAGGCGGAGGAGCTCACCGTCGTCGATGACAGTGAAACGAGTTGCGAAACGTCTGATCGCGCCTGGGAGGAGTCCGTGGCCGACGGAAGCGCAGACGAGCCAGCGGATGGATTTGTCCGTGACGACGACAGCGAAATCCGCGACCTGCCCACGGTCGACGAGATACTAGCCGCCGCGACTGACACTGAAACGTCAGTAGAAGACGATGTGTTGGCGCAGACCACCGATCTGCGGCGTGAGACGGCTGCGGCCGTGGAAGTGCAGGCCGAAGCAGATGTTCCCGTAGAAGTCTGCCCGCCCTCACCGCCTGTCGCTGAGGTCACACCGAGCCCGGATGCCTCCCTTAGCACCAGCGCTGAATCGATCGACGCAGCCGCTGTCCCCACCGAGGCCGGCCGCACCATCCTGGCAGTCGATGACAGTCCGACGGTATTGAAGTTGGTCGAAATGACCCTGCAGTCGGCTGGCTATGAAGTCGTTACCGCGCCCAACGGTGTCGATGCAATGAAGCTGCTTGCCACAATGACACCAGCGATGGTACTGCTGGATGTGAACATGCCTCGCATGGACGGCTACAAGCTTTGCAAGCTGCTCAAGAGTCATGACAAGACACGCTTGATTCCTGTCGTCATGTTGTCAGGCAAGGATGGACTCTTCGACAAGCTACGCGGCAAGCTGGTGGGTTGTGATAACTACATCTCCAAGCCGTTTGAGTCTGCGGACCTATTGCAGCACGTAGCACGCTACGTTCCCGCACCTACGACCGTCGGCTAACGATGCGGCGTTGGTCGTTTGTGGCGAGTCGCGATTCAACTGCAATGGACCATCCGATGTCTCAAAACACTCAATTACGCACGCTTGTCGTCGATGATAGTCCTTCGTCTCTTCGCGCAACTAGCGAAGTGCTGCAGGCCGCTGGCTTCGATGTGCAAACCGCCTGCGAAGGCGAAGAGGCCGTGTCGATGGTTCAGCAGATTCTGCCGGACGTCGTGGTACTCGATATCATTCTGCCGAAGAAGACCGGTTTTCAAGTGTGCCGCGAGATCAAGACCGATCCTGCCACGCGGCACGTCCCGGTCGTGTTGTTGAGCAGCAAGAGTCAAGAAGCCGACCGCTTCTGGGGCCAGCGGCAGGGCGCGGATGCCTACTTAACCAAGCCCGTGGATCCCGCGGAATTGGTGGCAATAGTCCGCGCAGTCGGCGCCGGGCGCAGCGCTGATCTCGAATCAACTCAAGGGTAATCATTTAGTTCTAAACGAACGGGGTGGAAGGTTATGCTCAGTGACAACTCACCGCTTGGCGGAGATGAGCAAGATCAGGAACTGCTAGACGCGATTGCGGCAGCTTTCGGTGCAGACGCTGTAGCGGCATTGGACGAGAATGAAGTGGTCGCCTCTCCGTCGCTCGACTTAGACGCAACCGTGCAAGAGCTCGATCAGGCAATCTACGGTCAGTTGCCTAATCAAGAGCAGGTCATGCGTAGTGTTGAGACACAACAGATTGTCGCGTTTCAATTGGGCGAAACGACGTTCGGCATGCCCATGGAACACGTGACTGAGATTCAGCGACTGCCACCCGTCACCAACTTGCCAAACGTTCCCGAGTGGCTACAAGGTGTCGCCAATCTGCGGGGCCACATCGTTTCCGTTGTCGATGTGCGTACGCTGCTGGGGCTGGAACCTTCTGATTCAGGCAATCCCACACGCCGATTGATGGTCGTGCAATCACTCGTTGACGAGATTGATTCCGGGTTAATCGTCGATCGCGTGCTGGGCATTCGCAATATCGACCCCAAACAGGTCCATGAGCCAACATCGCCCATGGAAGACGAGTTATCAGACTATCTCAGCGGAGTGATCGAGCTTGAAGAGCGGCTGATCGTTCTGCTTGACGTGGAAAAGCTCTTGTTGTCAGACGCCTTTCGGCAGTTTGCTTAGACGCGACTCGCAACGCAGGTAAATTCAGTTCATCGGTACGACAAAAGTGTTCGGAGAATCTGTGATGTCCAATTCCTCTTGGCTTTCGCCCTCGATGTGGATCGAGGCCATTTCGTCGAAAGTTCGTAACAAGTTGATCCTCAGCTTCCTTGTGGTGGCTCTGGTTCCGTTGCTGGTGTTGGCAGTCATTCTGCATCAACAGTCGGCTAACCAGTTAGTCGACCAGGCCTTCGGCCAGTTGGAGGCGGTTCGTACCATTAAAGCGAATCAGGTCGGCAGCTACTTCGGCTTCATCAAATCGCAGATGTCTTCGTTCGCTGAAGATCAGATGGTTGTCGATGCGATGAAGGAACTCCCCGAAGCAATGCAGAGCGCTCGGGAAGAGAATGGCCTGAGTAGCGAAGACTCGATGAAGCAGATGGAGCAGGAGCTGTACTCCTACTACACCGGTGACTTTGCCACGGAGTATCGCCAGCGGAACGATGGCAAGACTCCGCCGCTGAATGACCAGTTCTCGCTGCTCGACGACGATTCGTTGTACATGCAGTACTTGTACATCAAGAGCAATCCGAACCCGTTGGGAGCCAAGGACGAACTGAAGCGTGCCAACGACAACTCACAGTACAGCTCGCTGCACGAGAAGTTTCATCCGATCGTCAAGAACTATCTGAAACGGTTTGGCTACTACGACATCTTCTTGTGCGACATCGAGTCGGGCGACATCGTCTATACCGTGTTCAAAGAATTGGATTTCAGCACCTCGCTTAAGAACGGTCCTTACGCAAAATCAAACATCGGTCGCGCGTTCGAATTGGCGGCAGCCGCCAGCTCGCCAGAAGATGTGTTCCTTGTCGAGTACGAAAGCTACACGCCTTCTTACGAAGACCCGGCCAGCTTTATCTCCGCACCGATCTTTGACGGTTCACGCAAGATCGGCGTTGCCATCTTCCAGTTGCCGATTGACCGTATCAATTCGATCATGGCCGAACGTACCGGTTTGGGAAAAACGGGTGAAACGTACGCGGTTGGTATGGATGGCCTGTTCCGTAATGAGTCTCGCTTTACCAAGGAGTTGGGTGTTGCGTCGACGATTCTGAACTCCCGCGTGAAGGTAGACACGGCAGCGACCCGTGCTGCAGCCAGTGGCACTTCAGGACACGCAATCATTGATGATTACCGCGGCACGCCCGTGTTGAGTGCTTGGACCCCGCTCACCGTCTTCGACGCGAAAGCCGGCGGCACGCCGATCACATGGACGCTAATTTCTGAATTCGACCTGAACGAAGTGCGCAAGCCAGCGGTGCTTCGCCAGCTGCTTGTCGTGCTCGGTGTTACCCTGGTCGGCCTCGTGGTCGTGTCTCTGGTCGTGTCAAACTCGTTGACTCGCCAAGCAAATAACATTTCTGACATGTTGAGCATGATCGGTATCGGTGACTTCGACGCTCGAAGTGAAGTGGTCAGCCGTGACGAATTGGGGCAGGTCGCCATCGCACTCAACTCGATGTGCGATAACACGCTTTCGCTGATTCAATCGGCCGATGAGCGAGCACAACTCGAATCGTCAATTGAATCGCTGCGGTTGGAACTTGATCAGATCGCCCAAGGTGACTTGACGATCGAAGCCAAGGGAGAAGGCACCGTAGCGGGGCCCATCGCGGAAGCAATTAACAACACGGTTCGTCAGCTTCGCGACATTATTCAACGCGTAAAGCAAGCCACTCATCAGGTGAGTGCATCTGCGGGGCAGATTCGTTCTGCCACGGTCGATCTGTCGCGTGGTAGTGAAGCTCAGTCTGCTCAGATCATCGACACCTCAGCGGCAATCTCCGAGATGGCGGCATCGATTCAACAGGTGGCCGAGAACACGGTGACTTCGACGCAAGTCGCCGAAGAAGCACGTCAACGTGCCGCTGCCGGTCAGACCGCGGTGACCGCGACGATTGACGGCATGGAACGCATCCGTAACCAGGTGCAAGAAACATCGAAACGTATTAAACGCCTCGGTGAGAGCTCGCAAGAGATCGGTGAGATCGTGCAGTTGATTAGCGACATTGCTGATCGAACGAGTATCCTCGCGCTGAATGCCTCGATCCAGGCCTCGATGGCGGGTGATGCGGGCCGTGGTTTCGCGGTGGTCGCCGAAGAAGTCGAACGCTTGGCTGAGCGGTCGAATGAAGCGACCAAGCAGATCGCGACGCTCATCAAAGCCATTCAGGCGGAAACGACCGAAGCGATCTCGGGTATGGAAGAAAGTACTCGCGAAGTGGTGGAAGGATCCAAACTGGCTTCGCAGGCCGGTCAGACCCTGACGGACATCGAACAAGTGTCCAATAAATTGGCTGACTTGATCAGCGCCATCTCGATGGCCGCCAAACAGCAGGCTCGTGGTGCAGACGCTGTCTCACGCTCCATGCAGTCGATCTCGGAAGTTACTCAGCAAACCGCTGCCGGTACCGGTCAAGCGGCGATCTCGGTCACGCGTTTGGCCACACTCGCCGACGACTTGCGGGGATCGGTTTCGGAGTTCCGTTTACCGGAAGGTGCTCAGGCCGCTGCGGAACCCAGCACCGCCGCGCCCATCGTGTATCCGAATGCGGGCCCGACGTTGACCAGCTCCTTGTTGGGCTAACGCCCGACACGCTGTTGAACTGTGTATTCGAGTTGGGCAATTCACCACCCTGGCGATCTGGCCAGGGTGGTGACTGCCACGACTCGATCTCGCTGGACGCTGATTGACTTAGATAATTGTGTGAGTGACCTCAGATGGCTAAAAACATCGCACCTGAAGTGATACGAGGATTTGTTGCGGAGGCCGGCCCGCAGCTCGAGTCCATACAGAATCTCGTACAGAGATTTCAAGCCGATCGTTCACAGCACGATGTCATCCAAGACGCACGTCGCGCGGCTCACCGAATTAAAGGTGAGTCGTCGATGATCGGGTTGTCCGAGTTCAGCCATCTGGCGTACTCGCTGGAGAATCTATTGGATCAGCTTGGTGGCGAATGCGATCGTGGAGACGCGCTGCTCGGTACTAGCTTCCGACTCGTCGAGCTATTGGGACAATATGTTGTTAGTCTGGAGTCGAATCGCTTCGACCAGGACGTGATTCGCGAAGGCATTCTGGCTTATCGTCGTTGTCTGCAGCTACCAGAACAAGATGATGAGGCCGAGTTGCGTCGCATGCTCGGCGACAGCGTCGATAACGAAGACACCACAGATGCCACGACAGACGAAAGCGCACACACACGTCATGCGGTAGATGCCGCTCAATGGGATAATTTCCGGCACGACGTGGCAGATCGCCTCCAGGTGATCACTGACCTGCTCCATGATCCGGATAATTTAGAAGAGGAGGACGTTCAGCAGATCCGGCGTGCTTTGCATTCGGTCAAAGGCTGCGCCGGCGTTCTCGGTGTGCAGACCGTGGCCGATTTGGCCCACGCCTGTGAAGACTACTTGCAACGCTTGTCGGACGACGGTTCAGAGTTCAGCGCGAACGTGCGAGCACTGCTACTGCAATCCATCGATACAATTTGCGAGGTCGTCGAAGGCACTGCCCCGTCGACTGACCTGAGTGAACTTCATAGGCGTTTGGGGTCATCGGTCGCCGGTGAAGACGACGCGGCAGAGAAGAGCGAGCCAACGCCTCGCGCTCATGTCGTGTCGCAGGAGGCACTAGACGCGATCCGAGCCGACTTGGACCACGTAGTCTCGGAAGAGCTCCTCTCGGTGTTTCGAGAAGAAGCCGAAGATCACATCAAGCAGCTCTACAACGGCTTGAATTCATTGCAGACTGCGATGCACGATCGTGATCATCTGCAAGCGATCCGTCGTTCGGCGCATACACTCAAAGGTGCTGCTGGTGCGGTGGGAATGCGAGTCGTCACAAAGTTGTCGCATCGCATGGAAGATCTGCTCGATCTCCTGTACGAAGGCGGCAAGGAAATGACGCAGGAGATTCTCGTGCTGCTGCTCGACACGACCGATCGACTCCATGATCTGTCGTTCGACGCCTTTGACAAGGACGATCAGCTCTCTCGCGTTGTTCAGCTCTACTGCCAGTATGCGGATCTGCTCGAACACCGAGCGTCGGATGCCGCACCTTCCGAGATCGTGCTCTCGACTCAAATGGCGGGTGGCGGCGCTGCGAATCTTGCGGCGGAACCGGATGGTGACGAGCAACGACGCGGACAGCAGCAACGCGAGAAGTTCGACCGTCGCGTGAACGATCAGATGTTGCGCGTACCGATGAGCCGAGTTGATGAGCTCGTGCGTACGGTGAGCGAGCTGATTATCAATCGCACGACGTTTGAACAACGGATGGCGGACTTCGTCCGATGTGTGGAGGAGTTGCGGCCGGCGTTGGGCAGGTTGCGGGGCGTCTCCACTGAGCTGGAAACACGCTATAGCGTCGATGAACTTCGCAGCCAATCGCGCCGTAAAGGCCGCGCCGGTCACTCGGTAGTCGACGAGTCACGCTTTGATGAATTTGATACGCTGGAATTCGATCGGTACAACGAATTCCATCTAATGGCGCGGTCCGTGTCCGAGGCAACGAACGACGTCAACACGGTGACTAACGAACTGCGTACGCTGATCGGCGACTTCGATTCCTTGCTCGTTCGACAAGATCGTTTGTCGCGCGATACGCAGGACCGCTTGATGCGTATCCGCATGGTGCCCTTGGCCGCGCTGGCCACACGGCTGCATCGAGCGGTACGTGTGGTCGCGACAAATCAAGGCAAGCGAGTTGAGTTGGTCATCGAAGGCGAAGACACTGAACTCGACAAGTCGGTACTGGAAGAGATCGCAGATCCGCTGCTGCACTTGCTGCGAAATGCGGTCGACCACGGTGCCGAACCGCCGGATTTGCGGATGGTCAAAGGCAAATCAGAGCAAGCGACGATTCGGATTCGTGCCTTCTATCAGGGTACCCAAGTCGTGTTGCGGATCAGCGACGACGGTAGTGGCCTGGATCCGAAGCGGATTGCCCAAGCCGCAGTAAATCGTGGACATCTTTCGCAGGCCGAAGCGGAATCGCTGACCGCGCAAGAGGTTTTCCCCTACATCTTCGTGCCCGGCCTGTCGACGGCCACACAGATTAGCGAAGTCTCCGGCCGCGGCGTGGGGATGGACATTGTGCGCGATAAGGTGCAGCGGCTCAAAGGCACCATCACGGTCGACTCAGAACTCGACAAGGGAACGACCTTCACGATCCGCCTACCCATGACCTTGGCCGTGACTCGCGCCCTGCTTGTCGTTGCCGGCAACGAGCTGTTTGCCGTTCCCATGCAATCGGTCGTACAGATCGCTCGCTTAGATCGTGAGCAGATCGACCGCCTGGGGAACGAACCGGTCATTCGACTCGACGGTACAGCATGTCCGCTGATCAAGCTTTCAGAGTTGCTTAATCTGCGTGAAGTCGAGGACGATGGGCGTGGAACCGTGCCCGTGTTCATCGTGCGGGCAGGTGAGAAGCAGGTGGCGGTACGCGTCGAGCGGATTCTCTCCGGTCGGGACATCGTCGTGAAAACGTTGGGAACTCATCTTCGCAAGGTACACGGCCTAGTTGGTGCGACCCTGTTGGGCGACGGTACGATTGTGCCGATTCTTGACCCGAATGCCATGATAACGTCCGAGAAGCCAGTCGCTCCGCTACGTACTCGCGGTACTCCAGGCGGTCGCGACACCGCTACGAACATCATGATCGTGGACGACTCGGTCAGCGTGCGACGCGTAATGGAAAATCTGGTGCATTCGCAAGGCTGGCTTCCCTTGGTGGCGAAAGATGGCTTGGATGCCATCGAGCTCCTGCAGTCCGTGGACACGCCACCTGATGTGTTCCTGCTCGACATCGAAATGCCGCGCATGGATGGCTTCGAGCTGCTATCGACCTTGCGTAGCATGCCCCAGTATCGGGACAAGCCGATCATCATGGTCACATCCCGCGCTGGTGAGAAGCATCGTGCCAAAGCGTTGTCACTGGGTGCCACTGAATACGTCGTCAAGCCGTATCAGGACGACCAGTTGATCGCGATCATCAAACGGCTGCGTGATGTAAGCAAGGAGTCATTGTTGGTATGAGCGAGCCCATTCGGGTCGTCGTAGCCGATGACTCTGCGTTCATCCGTGGGCTCATCGTGTCTTACCTCCAATCGACCGGAGGCTTTGAGATCGTCGGCACTGCCGAGGATGGCAAGCAGGCTGCTGAGTTGGTCCATCAACTCCGCCCGGATGTCGTGACGCTGGATGTTGACATGCCTGTGATGAGCGGCCTGGAGGCGCTCGACCAGATCATGCGCCAGACGCCGACGCCCGTGGTAATGGTCAGTGGCGTTAGCATTCGTTCCGCCGAGATCACGCTTAAGGCAATTCAGGCCGGTGCTGTCGACTTTGTCTTGAAGTATGTGCCTGGTGCCAAAGTCAATCCGGAAGAGATCCGACTCGACGTCATCTCGAAAGTGCGCGCCGCAGCTGGCGTCCGCGTCGTGCGCACAATCCCCAATCATCTTGGTCAATCATCGCCGGCTTCTCAGGTGACGCCGACCGCCGCTCAACTTTCGGCCAACGGTGACGCGTCGAAACGAGTGTCCGGGGCTCGCACCAAGTCGTCGAAGGTCGTCAATGGCGACAGCGTGCGTGAGCTGATTGTCGTTGGAGCTTCGACCGGTGGTCCGATCGCCATCAAGCGGTTTCTCGGCAGTCTACCAGCGAATTTCGCCGGGGCGATAGTTGTCGTGCAGCATATTCCGCAGCCATTCACCGCCGTTCTGGCCGCACAGTTGACCGCACAAACACCGTTCACAGCGGAAGTCGTGGAAGACGGCGACCATCTGCAGGCTCGTCACATTTTTATTGCACCTGGCGATCGGCACTTGTTGCTGAATCCGGGTTTGCGATTGGAGCTCCACGACGGCGAGCCGATTCGAGGCAATCGTCCGTCCATTGACGTCACGATGAAGTCGATCGCGCAGTGTTTCCCGTATCAAGTGCATGGTGTGCTCCTGACGGGGATGGGCGACGACGGCGCCACCGGACTCGCCTACATCCGATCTAAGGGTGGCACAACGTACGCACAAAGCGGCGAGACCTGCGTCGTGAATGGGATGCCGCAACGAGCGATCGACATTGGCGCCGTCGACTTCGTCGCGTCTCCGGAAGGAATCGCAGAACGGTTGACACAAGAATCAATGCGACACAACGTGAGTTCAGGCAGTCTAGTTGCGGCGAACGCAACGGGGACGCATGAACGCGATCTGATTTGGAGAATCTGAAGATGACAGGCACCAAGCGCGATACGGTACGGCTGCTCGAGTGTGCGATCGACCAAGACCATTATTGTTTTGACACCGATTGCATTGCCGGCGTCTTTCAGTCGTCGTCGGTGCATGCTGACGACAATGCGTCACCGGGGATCGCCGGGGCGTTGACATACGGTCGCCAAGAGATTCCTGTTTTCAGCTTGCGTACGATTCTCGGGTACGAATCGCACGCCCTCCAAAGGTGTCACGTCGTCGTAGTTCGATCACGTGGTATGCACTTCGGAGTGCTCGTCGATCTCGTGCTCGGTAGTCGCGAAGCGAACTTCGGACAGTTGTCACCCTTGCCACGCATTGCCTGGAACGCCGACAAACCGTTCTTTGACGGTGTCGCCGTTTTGGATCAAAGAAGTCGCAGGGCTATGAACGCGGATCACGGTGATGGAAGCCGACAGCTTGCCACACGCGAAGGATTGGACATATCGCTGCTGATTGCGCCGCAAGGCTTGCTCGGCGAACCTCTGGATGGGGCGAGTAGTCGCTGGCGCGGCACGCCACTCGATGTGACAGCGTTACGTCACCAGCAGCAGAACCAGACCGGCCAGATCATGGTGTTCGGTATACCCGCAGGCAACCAAGAGTTGCCCGCATCGCTCGCATTAAGTATCAGCCAAGTGCTGGAAGTCGTGCAACGAAAGCGACTCATTCGCGTACCTGGCGCACCGGAGCGAGTGGAAGGACTTGCCTTCTGGCGCGACCAGATTGTCCCAGTGGTTGACATCTCTTTGGCACTGGGAATCGCTAACTCGCATGCCCCGAGCGCGACTCGCTTAGTCATCGCTCGCAATTGCCAGCAACAGCTTATCGCCTTTTACGCCACTGCCGACATTCGTACTTTCCGGCTACCTATCGATGCCAAGCCATGCACGCTCAACACGCAGGCGAACTTGTCATTGATCCGAGGCAGCTATCTGACGAACGAAGGCATCGTCGTGCTACCCAACTTGGATCGCTTTCTGGCGGTGTAGCGCGCAGCACGCTTGCCGAAAGGCGCCAACCGCGGCTCTCACCGTCGTTGGAAACGCCGCACAAAGCGCAAGTCGACGGTAACGAACCGTCGATTGATTTTGTATCCAGACCACGGG
>JAGQPK010000479.1 GCA_020426755.1 Planctomycetales bacterium | reverse complement strand
CGGCGCGGACCCGTCACGAGCGCACGATTGACGCGGTCGGTGATCTCCTGCGCATCGTATGTTGCCGTACTCAAATGTTGCCACGTCGCCAGCAAATCCCCATCTACCAGGAAATGGCCCGCGCGACGCTCCATCCGCAGCACGCCGTCGAACTCCGTCGCCACTTTCAGCAATGTCTCTTCGTCAACCGCGACCAAGTAGCCATTCTGTTGGGAAACGATCTCGTGCACATTGGCTGCTTGATCAATGTCGTCCGAGCCTTGCGAGGGAGATCGGTGATCTTCAGCAGCGATCGTGTCGGCAGTCTGGCGTGACTTGTCCGCGGCAGCGCGCGTTGATCTCTGTTCGGGATAGAGCCGATCGATGACTTCATCCAACTCGACGGCCACCGCGCGGACCACGTTCTGCGCTTGGACAGACGTCGCCACCGTATGGATGAACGCAATGAAGATGCCTGTCGCGAACACAGCCCAGACAACTCCCAACGCTACGGAAAGGTGAGGCACAAAGGCAGTGCCATCGATTGTGCGTACAGCTTTCAGAATGAGCACGCAGTAGAGGCTCGCAGCCAAGAACGAACCCATCGTCACTTGAGTGATGTTCTGATTGAGGAACGAACGCAACAGACGCGAGCCATAGTTGGAAGTTGTCAGCGACAGCGTCACCATCGTGACCGAGAAGACGACGCTCGCGACCGTAATCAGCGCCCCGGCCAACGCGGCCAGAGTCGCGCGGGCCGCCGGTGCCGTGGTCACAATCCAAGCGGGCACGATACCCTGTGAACGTTCAAGCACGACATGGCCGTCAACCAGCGGCATCACAAAGCCCAAACCCAATGCCAACAGCATGAGCAGCGCCGGCAGGAACCAGAAACTGGAGCGCCACTGGTCCCAGGTTGTTGCCAGCCAAGTCTTCACACACAAATCCTCATCGCAGCAGGAATATAGGAAACTCGGCCTAGGCACCGGTTGAGGGGCGACCGATCAACTGTGCGACGATAGAGCAAGCGGCGCGCCTTTCGCAAGTTCGCCGCCAGACGCTAGCCGTGGTTCTCGGTGTGGCAACGTCTCGTGGCGGTCTGAACTGACGCTAACGCGTTGTGGCGAACTGAATTCCGCGGCAATCTCTTGCTGAGTTTTTGGCGCATTTCAGAATTCGGATACCGGCACGCATATCGGCTGCGAGAATTCAACAATCGAAGTTCAGTCATCCCAAGTCGGAAATCAAACTCGAAAGTGGCAGGCTGCACTTTGTTCGACCAGGCTGGTTGTGACTCGACCGCGCCGTAAAACGGTTTGTACGTTATGATGCCCACATGATTCGCCGTACGAGCCAAACGACTGAAGCGCCTCCCGCGTGGATCTTAATTCCACAGACGGAACATGCGCGCCTCGCGGGTGAGTTGGCCGATGTCTGGCAGAGCTTGCCGGTGAGCGATCGTCTGCAAAAGTCACTCCGTTGGGTTATCTATCATCACGACGACGGCTGGGCTGAATGGGAACGCGAGCCCGACGTGGATGAGCGGCAGCGGCCTGTCGATTTTCTTGAAATGGCGCATCCCGTTGCCAACCGGATTTGGACCCGGTCGATCGAGCGAGCGGCCGAACGTGGTGCGGCCGAGGCGTATCTCGTCGCGCGGCATTTTCTGGATCTGCGTGAAGCGGGCATCTTGCGTGCGACCGACGTGCCTGCCGGCAGCGAGCCGATCGATTTTACCAGTGACGCCTGTCCCGGTTCCGTCGCTGATTGTGAGTTCACGCGGCATTTCGAAACGTGTGCGCGGCAATGGCAACAAGCGGCTGTCGAACAAATCGTGTCGTCGACGGCGGCAGATGACTTGGTACGCGCACGACTGCGTTTGCAGCATTTCGATTGGCTCAGCCTGCTGCTCTGCTGCGATCCCACTCACAAACGCGAACTGCTGCCAGAGCCACTCGAGGACGCCGGGAAGGTCGAGTTGGTGCCGCGAGACGAGTGGCAGTTTACACTCGACCCGTGGCCACTGCGGGTGAACGAACTGGAACTTGCCGCGCATGCCTGGTCAGTGCCGGTGGCTGAGTACGCCAGCGGACAAGCTGTGATGCAAGCCGCCACGTCTGTTGTCTTGCGCTGGCAATTGCTGCGCGGCTAGGGCTGAATGGCACTTAGTTCGTCGTGACGCGTTTAAAAGTCTGTCGCGACGCGCTTACCCTAGTTCGCCGCAACGCGTTAGCGTCGGTTCTGTCCCGGCGCCCGGTATCTAGCCTCGGTGAGAACCGCGGCTTGCGCCTATCGGCGAACTAAACTCGATCGGCTTGCGCCTTTCGGCGAACTGCGAGTGTGAGTTCGCCGTAATGCGTTAGCGTCGGTTTAAATCTCGCTTGAGCGTCTATATCTCACGCGGCTCGTCGCGGACGCACAGCGGCTGTATCGTTGGACAGCGCGGAGACTGCAGGTGCACCCAGTGCGGACGTTTCGGCCGGCGCGTGGATATGCAGATCGCGTTGGGGAAACGGAATGGTGAATCCCAGTTGATCGAAGCCGAGCTTGATCTTCTCGGTCAGATCCCAGCGGACCGCCCAGTAATTAGCATTCACGACCCAGGGGCGAACAACGAAGTTGACACTGTTGTCCCCCAATTCACTAACGGCGACAACCGGCGTCGGATCGCGGAGAATCCGCGGGTCACTGGCGACGAGTTGTTCGAGGAATCGTTTGACGGCCAGCAGGTCGTCGTTGTAACCGCAACCCACCAACAGGTCGATGCGGCGTGTCGGTTTGGTCGAGTAGTTCGTAATGTTGCCGCCGGTGATCGAGGCGTTGGGCACCGTGATCTCGATGTTATCCGGCGTGCGCATGATCGTATTGAAGACGTTGATTTCTTCGATGATGCCCTTGGTCCCCGCAGCCTCGACGAAATCGCCAACTTTCAGCGGACGCAGAATGATCATCAAAACGCCCGCCGCGAAGTTCGAGAGCGAACCTTGCAGGGCCAAGCCTACGGCCAAGCCCGCGGCAGCGAAGATCGCGGTCACCGTGCCCGTGTTGATGCCCAGCTTCCCCAGGCCAGTCAACACGACGTTCACCATGATAATCGCGTAAGCAATGCGGCAGAGAAACTTTGACAGCGTCTCGTCGATCTTCGCGCGCGTTAGGACTCGGTCGAGCGCTCGCTCGGCAAGCCTCGCACCCCACCGGCCGACGTAAAAGATTCCCGCCGCCATCACGACGTTCGCGATGACATCGGGACCATTCTGTATGATGTAGTGATTGAAATTGTCCTTTAGACCTAGGACCATTTCCTGCAGTCGCTGGGGGACGTTGAGGTCAGCCAAGAGCGTCGTGTACATCGGTTCCGTCCTGAGTCTCGCAAGCTCGTTGTGTCGAAGGCCGGCGCATTCACCAGCCGCGGGGCGGGAATGATACTCAAGCTTCGCCATTCGAATCAATCTCAGACGACCTACACTTGAACCTGCTGTGCTGTCACTGATGCCACTTCACTGAAAGCAAGTCGATGCTGCTGTTTCTCGTTCAAAACGAACCACACGGTCCGTCACCGCTGATCGTGGCTATCCTGTTCACCCTGGTGAGCTTGCCCGTCGGATTCTTGGTGGGGTATCTGTCCGCCTACCGATTCAAGCGTCAGTTTTTGAATGCCGCACGCGAGCTGGCGAATCTACGCGGCGAGAATTTTCAGGGGCAGTTGGCGACCATCGGCGGGATCGCCAGGACCGCACCGCCGCGCAAGGCTGCTCCCCCGCCACCACGCGCGACGCCGCCCGTCGAGTCTGACGAGCCTGAAGAGCTGGAAATGGTCGGCCCGGCGCCTGCACCTGCGGCAACAACGCCTGCAACAATGCCTGCACCAACGCCTGCGACATCCGCAGCCGACATCACCGAATGGCAGGCGAAGTTGGCGGCCAGTGCGGAGCAACTCGCAACGCTCGAAAACCAACACGCTGCGACACTCGCAGAACTGCACAAGGCGGAAGCTGCGATCGACATTCTGCAATCGCACATCGAAGACCTCGAAGGCCAACTGGATGCGGCCGAGTCAGAGGCCACCACGGCCCGTTCGGCACGCGATGCAGCCATCGAGGCCGCCGAACAAGCTCGCGCCGAACTGCGCGACCAGGCCGCCGCGGCGCCTGCTGCTGTCCCTGCCGTTGCGGAAACGTCGTCCGGCACCGAAGCTTGGCAGCTCGCACAGCTTCATCGCGAACAGATCATGATGCAGCTTCAGCTTGATGACCACGTCGAAAAGGTCAACCAGCTCACTTACGCCCTGCAAGTGGCCAACGAAGAATTGGCAGAGAAGACCGAGATGCTCGAACGACTGCAGGCGGAGTCGGAGTGACCACGGCGATTTTCACAACGACGATGTCAACACTCACGAAGGGTACGAAGGTTCACCGAAAGGCGCTTCGCTACCGGGGCTCAACGCGAGTTCGTTCGCCGAAAGACGCTTGCCGCGGCTTTCGCGTTAGTCGGAGCCAAGTGCCGGGGTAAACCGACGGTTACGTGTTACGGCAAAATAAGTTGAGGGTTTCAGAATGATGAATGAATGATCATTGGATGGGATTCTGAGACTTCAACAATCAAAACTCAAAAATCATCATTCGGAAATCTGCTCGCACGCGGGCCGTTGGCTCTTTGTACTTCTTCGCTATGCGGACCCAAATGACCGAGCGCGATCATGCTCGGCTTTTCCCGGACACGCAGTTCGCCGAAAGGCGCCAGCCGCGGTTTTCACAGCCGTTGGAAACTCAGCGCCAGGGCAGAACCGACGCTTGCGCGT
>JAGQPK010000478.1 GCA_020426755.1 Planctomycetales bacterium | reverse complement strand
CCGTATTGGCCTGTTCTTGGCCAAGCCGTTGCGTATCGTCGCCACCCTCCGTGCGACCTAGGATGCCGCGCTGTTGACGGATCAGACGTTCGACTTCCTTGATGTACGATTTGATCCGGTTCTGTTCGTCTTTAAGGCGGTCTGCGCGGTCTTCGCTGAGTAGCAGTTCGAGGATCTGCGCCAGACTGTCACGAACTTCGCTTTGTTCGGCGACGGCTTCCTTCAGATGTTGTTGCTCGATCGAGCGGACCAGTTCTTGCATTTGCGCGGAAACTTGACGGTCCTTGCTTCGGCCCAGAGCTTGCTTCAGTAAGGCGGCGCGGCGCGGGTCGGAATCCGCGTGAAACTCCGACATCTTCAACATCAGCATCTCGAGACGCTGGTATTTATCCGCCAACTCGGTTTGGCGACGCTCCAGTTGCTTCGAGGGAGTTTCATTGGTGACGTTGTCCTGTGCCGCGAGAGGTCTGGCGGCAAGATTCGCCACGAAGGCTGCGATCATCATGACCGCAAGTCGAATCGGCAATGGGCAGGCTCGTCGCATTCAGGGACCCTCGTTCAGACCGGGACGCATGGCGATAAATTGTAGTGTAATCCAAGTTAACAGACCGTGGCAGATACGAGCGAATGTCCGATTGTTCATTCTTCCAACAGGGCGCGGGCCGCACGTTTACGTTCGGCTTCGGTGTCCTTCTGGAGCGATTCTTGTTCACTGAGGATCGAGCGGACCAGATCAATAAGTTCGTTGTAGGACTCAAGTTCAAGCATGTTGTCGAGGACGGCCTGCAAAACCAAGATGATTTCGTTGGCCCGTTCAACGGACAGTTGGGCGGTCGGCAATGCGGTGTCGGGCGAGTTGAGTTGCTGTTCTAATTCTGCCAATTGCTGAAGCCATGCCGGGAATGCCTGGCCGACTGCCTCGTTCAGAGGGTCGATGATCTTGGTCTGTAGCCGTTCATTCCGTTCCGGCGTATCGACCCGGTTGTTGATCAATTCTTCCCGGATGTCGGCGAATGAAGCTGCGACGCCGTCAACTTCCTGCTGCGCCTTCGCTGCCTGTTGTTGAGCTCGCTGAGCCCGCAACAATCGCAGCGTCGCATCTCGAGCTGGATCTACCGAATCAGCTCCCGTTCCTACCTGAGTCTCGCCATCAAGTGCCGTGTTCTCATTGGTGGAACGCTCTGGCTCTTTGGGGGGCTCTTGGGCTATGAGCAATTCGGCCGTCAATTTCAACAGGCCGTCCCGCGTTTCGACCAGCTCCGACAACGTTTGTTCAAAGCGGCGTTTGAGGTTAAGTTCACGTGCCTCAAGCAACGCCAGCAGCTCGTCGGGAGTCACCACATCCAGCGGTAAGTCATCGCTTTGACCAAGATGTGGAGTATCGTCCAAGTCGTACGCATCGAGTGCTCGTACGGAGAAAACGACTTTATCACCAGCTCCCAATTCCCAGTCTGCTGGCGCGTCGGCTCGTTGCGCACGCAAGTCCAGCGCTTGATCCAATGGGCGAATGCGATTGGTCGGCAAGTCAACTCGACGCGTAATGTTCTTGTCCGGGACATCAACCTGAAACCAGGACGACTTAACTTGGTAGTCGTCCGTAATCTGACCGCCTACCGGGATTGTCGCTTGCGGTGTGATCGCCGTGCCGATGCCGCGTAGGGAGATCTCGACCTGTGGCGGTAAGTCCTCCATCGCATTGATAGTCACTCGATACGGTTGTTCGCTCTGCACATCGTCAGTGTCCAGCAGCTCGAACTGCCATGTGGTTGTCACATCGAGACGCCCGGCTGAGAATTCGAAGTTCTCGCTGTCTCCCGACACGTCAATAAGCGCCTCGTCGGCCGAGTCAGCCGACGCAACTCGAACCTGTTGGAGTCGCTTTGAAGCACGACCTTGCAGCGTAAGCGTTGACCCGGCGGGCAAACTTAAGCCGGGGCGCCACTGCTCCCGCCGCGTCGGTTGAGCCAGATAAGCAGGCAGCTCCGCAACCAGGTTTAACTCGACGATGCTTGGGCTGGCCACCACGTCAACGCGATACCCTCGCGCTCGGTAGTCGAGTCCGACCACATCGAACTCGACGCCTTCTAGCATGCCTTGGAAGGGTTGTCCCTCATAGCGATAGTACTGAAAGCCCTCGGACGGATCACCATCCAGGCTCATGTGCACGCGGCCTCGCTCACCGCCGTCGGTCTGGTAGTAGATCGTGCAGACCTGGGGAGGCGGTGTGGCACGATCTGCGGCAGCTCGAACGCGAATGACCAGATCATTTCCTTCTGCGATTTTGCGACGGCCTTCCGCGAAGTCCAGAACTTCAACATAAGCGCGGCGCGGCCATAACTCGTCGGACAACAGTAAATAGCGGCGAGTCCAAATAGCGAACGCATCTTGAGCTACAAGCGCAAAACCCACGAAGGAAGCTACTCCCATCAAGGCGAAGGCCAGATTGCGGGCCAACGGACGGTAGTTCAAAACTTGGCGGGTATCGAGTGTGCGTGCCCGTTGCTCGGCTAGCGTGACGGCTCGCGCTAGCATGGCTTCGTGGAGTTCTGGATTCGCCGAATCAGCTTCCGGCGTCGTCGCAACTGCGGTGATGAGTGTGTCGTCGAGTTCGGGGTAGCGCCGTTCTAGCAGCAGTGCCAGACTTTGCGGTGTAATCCGCGCTATGATTCGCCAGACGACGTATCGCATCAGCAGAAAGGCGGCCATCGTCGACACGAGTATCAGTAGCACCAGCCGAGCAGCGCGCGGCAGCTCTGTTGAACCCACTGCGACGGGCAAGTAGTCGATTGCCAATCCAATCCAATAAGCCGCAATCAGCCAAGTGACCAGACGGGCCAGGCCGTCGATGGCCACGTACGCCCGAATTTGCCGCTTCAAACGCGATAACATCGCGCTGACGCTGTGGGGCAAGGCGGTTTTGGAATGAGGGCTGGCCATAGTTTCTTGGGTTCGCAACGTGATCTGAATTCGTCTGTTACGCGAGCTTGTAGAGACGCCGCACCAGCCATTCAAGACATAGCGCGGTACTAATCAAAACCAATAACCAAGTCATTAGGCTTTGTTCGAAGTCCGGGTCAGCAGTTCCCGGCAAGTATGTCGTTTGATCCTTCGCTCGCAGTTGATTCGTAATACTGGTCCCAGTGGATGCACCTGTCGCGGCTGCAAAACCAACCGAATAGGCACCGCCAGTTTGCTTGGCGAGCTG
This sequence comes from Planctomycetales bacterium, assembly GCA_020426755.1. Classification (GTDB taxonomy): domain Bacteria; phylum Planctomycetota; class Planctomycetia; order Pirellulales; family Pirellulaceae; genus JAGQPK01. The sequence goes on along the minus strand of JAGQPK010000478.1, from coordinate 1,573 downwards.
TGACAGTAGCACGTCATTACGTTGCGGAGATTCGATTTCGCGAGCAGGCAGCTTAACCTTGACCTCACGTCGCAGCAGTTCCATGGTGGCGCCGGGAATGGCGAGTTCCAGGCGGTAGTCACCCGCCTCCGTTGCCGTGAATTGTCCGGAATACATGCCGGGGCGCTCGGCACCTGTCAGTCGTTTCAGGGGAATCGAAACACGATTGCCATTCGGCGGGAGCAGCGACGCCGTGACCTGATCCAACGTCAAGGGACGGTATTGCTCGTCGGACAGCGCTGCGCGGATCGTCAACGTGTCGCCGAGACTCGCTCGCTCTTTATCCACCAGCAAGAGGCCGCGACTCGAATCTCGCAGCAAACGACCTTGGGAAACGTGGCGGATAAGCTTCGTGTAGAACGTCGAGAAGTAGCTTGGATCCAATTCGTTGAGACGCCAAATCTCGCCGCTGCCCATATAGAACACTCGGCCCGCCCCATAGAAATGTCCGGCCATGTAAACGGGCAAATCGCTGCCGGTCGCTGCTTGCGGGTCGGCGAACTGGGCGTAGACCTGGGCACCTGGCTTCACATCGCGCAAAGCCTGATAGCCATAGACGCCAGCAAAGTCGTTCCAGATCGTTTCACTTTCGGTTGGCGAATCCGTGAGCCAGAGAAACTGTGCGCGCCTACCTTCATCCGTGAATTTTAGGGGCCACGGTTCGCTAGACGCGGTACGTCCCAATTGAATCGAGGCCGCGCCGCTACGATAGAACACCACCGGATAGAGACTTCGCAGCGTGGTCCATTTCGCGTCTGTCGACCCGGCGGATTGGATTCGTGTCCAGTTCGGAGTGTGTACAGGACCAGCGACGACGACTAAGCCACCCGCCTTGTCTGCGACCCACTCGTCGATCAGTTGGATCTGGTCGCGTGTTAACGCGTCCCAATCCGGGTCGAAGGCCACGATCGCGTCATAACTAAACAGAGTGTCCTTGTCCGTCGGGAAATCGATCAGGACCTCATTGGCTTCCTGCGCTGCTCCGGCTGGAGCCGTCTGCAGCAGAACATCAACCTGCGTTGTTGGATCGCGGTACAGCATGTTGCGGAGGAAGCGATAGTCGCGACTTGGTCCGCCCGCAATCAGCATCACATGACTGCGACGCTCGATCACTTCGACTTGGCTGGAACGGCGGTTGTCATTCGCATCCAGATCATCCGCAGGAGTCGACTCAATTTCAGCCACCCATTGAAATCGTCCTAACGCTTCAGGTGTCCACTCGAAGTTAATCGGATCAATATGCCCGTCAGCTCCCAGGGTAATCCGTCGCTCGAGCACGACCGGAGGTGACAACGGCTTGTCATCGGCGGTATGTTGTTCGAGTTTGACTTTGACGGTGCGTCCTTCCAGGCCGTCCGCCTGCACGTAAGCCAGGATCTGGAAACTGTCACCAGGAAACACCCGGGAAGGTGACTCCAGATCCACAAGTCGCACATTTCGCGGCTGCTTCTCCGAACCGAGTCCGATTGGGTAGATCGGCACTTCCGCGGCTTGCGCTGCCTTCACCAGTGATTCTGGCGCGATGCCGGCGTTC
>JAGQPK010000477.1 GCA_020426755.1 Planctomycetales bacterium | reverse complement strand
TTGCCGCTCACCGCCAGACAGTTCGCCAGGCCGGTGAGTTTCGCGATCGCCAAGTCCGACTCGCTGCAGCAGTTGTTGTGCATGGCCGATTGTCGTCGAGTTGGCAGTTCCTTGCGCCAGCGTCGGCACGAGAACGTTTTGTAGAGCGGTCAATTGCGGCAGCAAGAAGTGGTCCTGAAAGATGAAGCCGATACGCTCGTTGCGAAAGGTCGCCAGATCCTTCTCTGGCAACATGAACGGTGCTTGGCCTTGTAGACGCACGTGACCTGAGGTCGGTCGATCCAAGGTGCCGATGATTTGTAGCAACGTGCTCTTGCCGGAGCCGCTTGGCCCCACGATCGCCATGCTCTCGCCGTACGACAGTTCGAACGACACATCGCTCAAGATCGTGAGCGGCTCGCCCGGCGTGGGATATTGCTTGGCAAGATGTTCGACGGCAAGTTCCGGCATGTGCTTGACGGGATCGCTCTGCGACCCAGCTCCCCATCCTGTCCTAATTCTCGAACTCTCAATCAACCGCGGCTAACGCCGGCGGCGAACTACGCGGCGTTCAGTCAGCAGCCGCGGTTACTCGATTTTATCAAGACTTCAGCCCGTCCGGGACTGGATCAACGCCATGCTCGCTAAACCGTAGAACGTGTATTCGACATCGCACGCCAGATCCCACTCGGCACCATGGAAGCCGCCGTCGGAGTTTTCCAAGCTCGCAATGTATTCACCCGCCGCCTGCCAGTCGACCGGTGCGTCGGGGTTCAAGTTGTTCAGGCTCCACAATCCCGTGAATGTGCTCAGGCCGTCGGCAATCGGAATTCGCGTATTGGCGCGGAGTCCACCACTGTCGGTTTGCATCTCACAGAGAAATTGCACGGTGTGATTACGAGTCGCGTCGTGCAAACAGTCAAGTATCTGCAGGACACCGATCGCCGCGGCCGTGGGATTTGTGCCCGCACGCTTGCTCACGCGGATCTCTCGAAAACCACCTTCGTCGCAGGCTTGGCTGAGGATGAATTCGACAAGCCGATCGGGTTCTGGCAGGGGACGGTCGATCAACTGCAGGCATAGCAAGACGAGAAACGAATGGTACGTGCTACTCGCAGTGCCCGCTGCTCCCTTAGCAAAGCCGCCGTCCGTACGGCGAAGTGAGAGCAAAAACTTGCTAACCGCGTCAGCCCAATCGGTTGCCTGGTCTGCGAAGAGGTCATCGCCATTCGCCGCCTCTAACAGCTTGGCTCCATATATCAGTGAGAAGAAATCAACGATCGACTCTTCGCGCTGCAAGCGGCTACGCAGAAACTCACGGGCACGAGCAGCGATTTCATCATCTAGTTCACCCAGAATGGCCAACGATCTCAGGCCGAAGCCGGTGTAGTAGAGGTCGCTGCCGCCTTCTCGGCCGGCAAATCCGCCATCTGCTCGCAGTTGTTCACGCAAGAATCGAGCATGTCGGTCGCGTACGGCCGCAGGCAATTCGGCAGCGGCTTGTGCCAGTTGGACCGTCAGCGACTCGAGATAATTCAACATGGATTTAGGCCACGAGCGTTTGCAGTCGCGCGGCGATTTCTGCAGGTATCTCGGTCGACTTCAGGTGACCATTGACGAAGGAGCAGCAGACGACGGTGACTTGGCCGTTCGCGATCGACTCCTCGCCACGGGAAAATTGAAATTGGTAAGTCAGACTCTTGCTGCCTACTTTACCCAATGTCACCGTGACTTGCACATCATCTTCGAATCGGAGCGGCCGCACATAGTCGCACTGCGCGGACACACGCGGCCACGTGACTTGTGGAATCGCCGATTCAGCGCCGCCGGGATCTCGGCCTTGACGCGGCATGACGCTCAGGCCCAACGATCGCAATGCCGCATGTTCCGCCTCTTCCATCCAGGTGAAGAAGACTGAGAAATGGGCGATGCCTGCCGCATCCGTATCACGAAACTCAACTCGTTGCTCGTAGACGAATGCCACAGCAGGTCACTCCGAGTTGGTTGGTGGTAGCGCAGACGACCACGACCGTCTGTCAACGGGACTCGCGGTCCAGACTCCGCGAGCGGCAACCGGTAGCCACAATGGCGGCGCAAGCATACTCGCGATGAACAGCCGCACTCGCGACAACCAGCAAAGCGAGTTGGCACGGTGCATTGTCACAGGTAGGAAATGCGATTCGACCTAGTTCGCCGCAACGCTTCAGCGCCGGTTGGAAGCGGAACAAACCGCGGCTAACTCTCGGTGAACCCTAAAGCCAATCCGCGACGGTGCACTAGTCGCCGACGTACGGCAGCAACGCCATGAAGCGAGCACGCTTGATGGCCTTGGTGACGGCACGCTGGCTAACCGCGGAACAGCCCGTCTTACGTCGCACGACGATACGACCGTGACGATTGATTAGCTTCTTGAGCAAATCAATGTCCTTGTAGTCGACGTACATGGGACGAGGACGTACACCGTCGACAAAGATCGGGTCCTTCTTCTTCGCCTTGGTACGTGTGCGCGATTTTCGTTTCGAACGGGTAGGACGTTTCTTCAGCGCCATAAGAGTAGGATCCTGACAGACTCCGCTGTGGACAATATTGGCTCAGTTGGAAACCCGACAATATAGCGGTTCTTAGATGCGACGCAAGAGACCCTGGGATACAATCGGCGGGGTCATTTATCCGCGGATGATCAGCGGCCGCCGAGAATTCGCTCGGCAGCGAGTACTCCGCCCCAGTTTCGACCGTCTTGCTTCACGAAAGATTCGCCAGCAATGCATTGCCTGCTTCGTTCCCTTTGCGTCAGTATCTTCGGGTTGGCCACCGTGGCCCCCCTGAGTGGTGCAGAGCCAGTGGTTCCAGCTCCGTTACCAGCGGAACAGGCCGCTCAAACGATGCGGGTTCCGCCGGGCTTCCAAGTCAAAGTATTTGCGGCCGAGCCTGCTGTCCGCCAACCGGTCGGCATGTGTATGGATGACAGCGGCCGGATTTGGGTCGCCGAGGCCTACAACTACCCGAATCACGGCACAAGCCCGGGTGACCGGATTGTCGTTTTCCAGGATACCGACGGGGACGGCGAGTACGACGAGCGAACTGTTTTCTACGATCAGCTCAACTACGTCACCGGCATTGAGGTCGGTTTCGGTGGTGCCTGGGTAATGTCGCCTCCCTATTTCTTTTTTATCCCGGACCGCGACGGCGATCTGAAGCCCGATGGTCCTCCAGAAACGCTCCTGGATGGCTTTGGCAACCATGCCAATGCCCACAATCTGGCGAACGGCTTCGCCTGGGGATTGGATGGATGGCTATACGGAACGCATGGCCGCACGAATTGGTCTGTGATCGGCAAACCGGGCGCGAAAGCTGAAGAGCGAATTCGCTTTGATGGTGGCGTCTACCGCTATCACCCAGTGCGTCACGTGTGGGAACCGTTCGCCGACGGCACAACGAATCCTTGGGGCATTGATTGGAACGATGTGGGCGATGCCTTTGTCTGCAACTGTGTGACACCGCACCTTTATCACATCATCCCAGGGGCTCACTACGAGCCGTGGCGCAATCGTGAATCCAGTCGCTATGCCTACGAGCGGATTGCGACGATCGCGGATCATCTGCATTTTGTCGGGTCTTGGGACAACGCGCGGCAAGGGCTCGGCACGCCGGCCGAAGATGAGGCTGGCGGCGGGCACGCTCACTGCGGCACACTCATTTATCAAGGCGGTAGCTGGCCCGAGAAGTATCGCAACACTGTCTTCCTGCACAATTTGCACGGACATCGCATCAACAACGATCACTTGGTACCCACTGGATCTGGCTACGTCGCCACTCACGGCGAGGACTTCGCTCGCAGCCAAGACGCTTGGTACATGGGCGTCAACTTGATGTACGGACCGGACGGCAGTGTTTATTCGTCAGATTGGTCCGACACCGGGGAGTGCCACAGTGTCACCAACACTCATCGGGAGACTGGCCGCATCTACAAAATCTCCTATGGCAACTCGGCGCACGAACCGGTGAATCTGGCACGTCTCGATGCCGATGCCCTTGTCGATCTTCATCAACACGCCAACGAATGGTACGTCCGCCACGCGCGTCGTTTGCTGCAGGAGCGGGCGGCACGCGGCGACGATCTGAATGAATCGCGGCAACGTCTGCGAGAAGTTGCCGCGGATGAGACACAGCCTGTGCCGCTGCGTTTGCGTCATCTGTGGACCTGGTATTCGCTTGGCGATGTCGAACCGCAACTACTTATCGATTTGATGTCTGATGAGAACCTGCACGTGCGTCGCTGGGCCATTCGCTTGTTGGCGAACGATCGCAACCCGCGCGCGGATGTGTTGGCAAAGTGGAATTCATTGGCGCAGTCGGATGCCGCGCCGCAAGTACGATTGGAACTTGCTAGTGCGCTGCAGCGAATGCCTCTCACGGACCGCTGGGAGATCGCTCAATCACTGGCAGGTCACGTCGAGGATGCCCACGATGCAAATCTGCCGTTGATGGTTTGGTATGCCATCGAACCGCTCGTTAATCTCGATCTCGACCACTTTTGCCGTTTGGCGATTGCAGCGAAGATCCCGCGTATTCGACAACATATTGCTCGGCGAGCTGCTGAGTTAGTTGATAGGCGCGATGAGTTTGTCGGCTTCAATCGGATTGCTGAGCAGCTTGCTCGGACGGACCGCGATGATGTGCGACATGATTTGTTGCAGGGCATCTTGGCCGGATTTCTCGGACGCCGACAAGTCGCCGCGCCGCCCGGTTGGCCTGAGCTATACGCAACGCTTGCGCAAAGCGACGACACACAAGTCCGCGA
>JAGQPK010000476.1 GCA_020426755.1 Planctomycetales bacterium | reverse complement strand
CTGGTGTTGGCCGCGGAGGAGGTAAGTCAGTACGTTGCCGATGACTACGATTGTGTGGTGACGGACCTCGGATCAGTTCGTAAAACTAGCTTTGAAGTTGTGTCAGATTGGCCGGTAGCAATTGAGAAAAGCTATCGCGAAGTCGAGACCGGATTGGCCGTGTATGGGATCAAGGGAAGATTCGCGCCGGCGGCAAAGTTGGGCACGAAGGTCGATCAGCCCAAGGAGGGTCAAGTGTTGTTGGGGGCGTCATTGTCGCGAAATGAGAACAAGGCATTGAACGATTTCGTCGAGCCCGTCTATTGGACCTCGGCAACCGTCGTTGAAACGGGACGGATCACCTGGGGAATGGGAGGTCCCGATAGTCATATGATGCCGCAAACGATGACCTTGATCTCTCGAAGTGATAGCCGTGGTTGCAGGCCGACTTTGTACTTTGATCAGCAAGGTAAGCTAGTCGGCTGCTGGACCGGCGGCGCGGAGAACTTCCGATTGACGACAAACACGCCCGGAATCTGGGCATTCACCGCCTACCATACCAACGTCAGTGAGGCGGTGGTTCGCGATGCGCGCGAATGACCGATCGAGTCTTAGTGCGCCTCAACGTGTCTTAGTTCACTGTAACACGCATAGTTCGCCGCAACGCGCTAGCGTCGGTTCTGTCGCGCGGCAAAGTCTCCAATGCCAACGAGAACCGGCTGGCGCTCGCCACCAGCAGATACTAAGGGGAGGGGGAGGGAACCACAACGGACGCTGTGTAACGCAACGTAGATGCTGAAAGTCGTGAGTGGAGCAGGTTTCTAATGTAACTACCAATTCCGCGACTGTCGCCCTCCCCCTGAATCCCCCTCCCGTACTGCGCGTCCTAAGACAATTGGGAGTCAATTGCGGGAGGGGGAACAACGCACGTGGATCTAAACTGAGTGCCATTTGGTTGGCGCCTGGCGGCGAATTTTGCGTCTCTCTTCACACAAATGGGCGGGTACGCTGTCGTCTAGTGGTGTCAACGATTCGAATCAATCGCGCAATGGAGTGGCATCGATTGCCGCTGTCGGGTTAAAGTAACGTAGGCGACATGTTTCTTTGGCGACTATGAGTGGTGTGCTGCGCGGATGAAGAATCAACGGAAGCGGAATTGGCGGCGAAGTGTATTGAATGTGACTGATAGGAGATCCAAGCAGGGCGGTTCCGCGCGGCGAAGCGGCACTCGCTGGATGCTTGGCGAACCGTTGGAGGAACGCGCCATGTTGGCTGCGTTCACTGCTTATAACGGACTCTTTTCCAGTAATCAAACGAGCCCAAATACGACGTTCTATTCCGCGATCAACGCCGTCGATAATGCGGGACCGTTGAAGGATGTCGTGACGGGCGCCGACCAAGCGGCTATTCTGTCGACGGCACATGTTGGCGCTGTGTTCGACACGAATGGCACTCAGCCGGCCAATGGTACGGATGCGGCCGAGATCTTTGGCGGGTTCGTCGATTTCTCCGCTGGCTCGCAACGCAGCATCGAGATCGGCCCGGGCGCGGCCTATGAATATCGCTTCGAGAATCTTGATCCTGGCGCAACCTACCAGTTTGCGGGCACGGCGATTCGAGGCAACAGCTCCTACACCGATCGTTGGACACTCGCCCAAATCGAAGGCGCCGAGTCGTTCACGATTGCGCACAGCTCGGGCGCGGGCGTTGTGACTGCTGGCCTGGAACCGAACCAAGTCGCATTCTGGGCGGGACATAATGCTGCGAGTGATCAAGGTTATGTGGTGCAATGGCTCGATATCGATCCGGGGCCGGATGGCCAGTTCACGGTGATCTCAACGCAATACACCGGATCAATTCCAACTGCTATTGATGCGAATGGCGTTGCGGACGGTAGCAAGTCGTACGGTATCGCCGGCGTGCGCCTCACTCAAGACGAGGCATCCGGCCCGCCTGCTGTCGAGAACGTGCCAGCGACGGACGTGTTGGCTTTCAACGCCACCATCGGCGGGACGATCACGACGACCGGTGGCGAAGTGCCTGAGGTCACGCTCTACTTCGGCACAACCGACGGCGGCACCAACGCGGCGGCTTGGCAACACGCGGTGCCGTTGGGAAATGTGAGCGGCGAGTTTTCGACCGTGCTCGATTCGCTCACCCAGAACACGACCTACCACTACCGCGGCTTTGCCCAGAACTCATTGGGAAGTGCCTGGGCGCCGACCACGTCGACCTTGCAAACATTGCCGGCTAGCGCGCCGGTGATTGTGAATCGAGCTGTCGAGAACGTTGGCGCGTTCTCCGCAGTGCTCAACGGTACCGTGACCGACACTGGGAACGACTTGCCGATCGTCACCGTCTATTATGGCGACAACGATGGGGGCACGAATCCGAACGCGTGGGATCACCACGTCGACATCGGTACGCAGTTTGGCGCCTTCAGTCTGCCGGTGAGTAACTTGCAGCCGCTTACCAACTATTACTTCACGACTTTCGCGCAGAATAGTCTCGGCAGCGATTGGGCTCCCGCCACGCTGCAATTCGCGACGACCGACACACCGCCATTGCAGATCAGCGAGTTCATGGCGGACAACAGTGCGACACTGACGACGCGAACTCGCGTGGCCAGCACTGTGCCGTTTGCGGGCGATGTAATGACGCCGGATTGGATTGAAATCCACAATCCGACAGATACGGTTGCGGATATTGGTGGCTTTCACTTGACCGACACGCCAAACTCGCCACAGAAGTGGGCGTTTCCGGCCGGCACCGTCGTGCCGCCTAACGGATATCTCGTCGTTTACGCGAGTGGTCTCGACATCGTTGACACGGCGCTCGACCAAACCGGTCGCCTGCACACGAGCTTTGAATTGAGTGGCGATGGTAGCGATCGCTTGCTGTTGACCGATGCAGATGGCGAACGTGTCGCGGGGTTCGATACGATCCCGCTGCAAAGCGAGGATATCTCGTACGGCATCGATCTGCTGGGCGAGGAACGCTTTTACGGCGTGCCTACGCCTGGCAGCAACAATGCCAACGATGTACCGCCAGCGCCAGTGATCAGTGTCGCCAGCAAAACGTTTACGGGCTCGTTTACGGTCGAGCTGACCGCCAGTTTGCCGACTCATTCGATTCGCTACACGACGGACGAACGGACGCCCACCACCACGTCCACGTTGTATACCGGTCCGATCACAATTTCCTCAACGACACAATTGCGCGCGATTGCAGTTTCACCGGATGGCAAGGTCAGTACTGTCGTCAGCGCGAGCTACGTCAGCTTGGGCGCGAACGTGCTTAATCGCACGTCGAACTTGCCAATCATGATTGTCGAAACGTTCGGCGACTCAGTTCCGGGAGTCGGATCGACTTATGGTGACTCATTTATGGCACTGATTGAGCCGGGCGAGGACGGTGTCACGGTGTTGACGGATGCGTTCGACTTGACCACACGCGGCGGAATTCACGTGCGCGGGTCAAGTTCCTCCGGCTTCGCGAAAAAACAGTATCGCGTCGAGTTCTGGGATGAGAACAACGAGGATCAGAAACAGTCCGTGTTGGGAATGCCCAAGGAAGCGGATTGGATTTTCTACGGGCCGAACCAATACGATCGTGTGTTGATCAGCAATCCCCTGATGTTTGATCTGAGCAATCAGATGGGGCGATATGCGACACGCACTCGTTGGGTCGAGATGTACTTGGATTCGAATGGCGGTACGCTCGACACGGGCGACTTCGTAGGACTCTACGCAATTACGGAAGTCATTGAAGAAGGCGACGATCGCGTCGACGTCGAGACGTTAACGACGGGCGCCGGTGGTGTACCGGTGCAAGGCGGCTTCATTTGGAAGAACGATCGTGGCAACGCATACGTCGATCCGGAGTCGCCGACGACACAACAGCGCACTTACATCAACAGTTGGATCAACGGCCTGAGCTCGGCCGCTGCTGGAGCTAATTTCACCGACCCGGTGAATGGCTACGCCAAGTATGCCGACGTGCCGTCGTTTATCGACCACAACATTCTGAACATGGTTTCGATGAACGTCGATGCACTACGCCTCAGTTCCTTTTACTTCAAGCGGCCTGACGGCAAGCTAGAGGCAGGACCGATCTGGGATTTCGATCGAGCACTTGATTCCACCGACGGTCGAGACAACAACCCGCGATCGTGGTTTGGCACCGGCGATTCGACTCGTTACTTTGATGACAACGATCGCGTACGCAGCTGGTGGCCGGACATGTTTCAGGATCCGGATTTCGTGCAAGCCTACATCGATCGCTGGTTCGACCTGCGTCAAGGCGTGCTGAGTCTCGATAATATGAATGCCACGATCGATCGCATTGCCGAGCCGATTTTCGACGCGGCAGCGCGTGACTACCAGCGCTGGTCTGGTTCACGTTACACGAACTTCGCAGGCGAACTGAATCACCTGAAGACGTGGTTGCGTCAGCGAGTGGAGTGGGTTGATTCACAATGGCTGACGCCGCCAGTGTTTGACGTCGCCAATCCGCAAGTAGCCGTGAACGGCGCGGTGAATGTGACCGCTGCGACCGGACAGGTCTATTACACGCTCGACGGCAGTGATCCACGCGGGGACAACGGGAGCATTCGCCCTGAAGCGATCTTGGCCAACGGCGCCATTCGCATTAACGGTTTGACGAATATCACCGCGCGCGTCTATCGACAGAATCACGGTAGCGCGACACAGGGGTACATTCCGACTGGTGACGACTGGTCGCCGTTGGTTTCCAAGGCTTACTTTAACGACCCGCCCGCCGCGCCCGGCAATCTTGTCATCAGTG
>JAGQPK010000475.1 GCA_020426755.1 Planctomycetales bacterium | reverse complement strand
ATTGATTCTGCCATTAACGCATAGGTGACCGATCCATCTCGCAACAAGGCTTCGATGGCCGGTTGGTCGGCGGGCCGCTCCTCCGGCTGATCAATTGCGGTGACGACGTGGCGAAACGACTTAGCCGAGCCCGTGAAGTCGTCGTTGAGATATCGCAGTCGTCCCATCTCAAACTGCGTGATGACACTTAGCCCGGGCGGCGCGTCGTCGGTGTCGCGATCGGCAGCAACGGCGAGATCGTACAGTCGTAGCGCATCGTTGTACGATTCGCGTTCCGTCAAGTGCATGGCCAGTCGCCGCAGTACGAATGGATCCAACTGAGTTTGCGGCGTCAGGTGCAACGCGTATCGACACGCTTCATCGAAGCGTCCCAATCGAAATGCTAACGGCACAATCTCCGCCAAAATCGTCTGCGAACGATTCGAATAGCGGTACGCCCGCTCATATTTGGCGAGCGCCTCTGGTAACTGATCGCGGCGCAGTAGCACGCGGCCTTCTGCGAATAGCGATGACGCATGCAGATGGTCCTCATCGGCTTCACTCCGCGATCGGAGCGCTTCGAGCGGCGTCGCGTCGTCGACCGCATGACGAATCGCCTGGCGGACGACTTCCAGTGAGTTCTGCTGCGCGGCGACCGGGGTGGTTGCGATCAACGCAAGGCATGCCCAGCCGTATTGATAGGCAGTTGACCGGAGAGAGAATCGTTTCGAGCGCGGGAGCAGCTTCATCCGGGGCATCCTCAACCTACGACGTGTCGTTGCCATTCGACAGCGGTGCAGCTTGAGCCCGCCACCGACCGAGTTAGCGGGGCTTACGCCGAGCCAATTGTTTTGAGGCCGACTTCTTGGCCGTGGGAGAAGCTTTCTTGGCGATTGGCTTGGTGCTCTTCTTGGTTGGCTTCTTCTTATCGGGAGCCGCGTCGGCCGGCTTCTTCTTGGGAACCTTCTTGACTGGCTTCTCGCTTTTGGCAGCGGCCTTCGACTTGTCGTCCTTCTTGACCTCTTTCTTTGCGACTTCCTTTTTCTCGCTCTTCGCGTCCTGCTTGGTCGTCGGCTTGGTGGGTGCCTTGCCGGCGGCCTTCTTCTTGGCGTCATCCGCTGCTTCCGGGGGTGCAGCCGACGGCTCTTCGGCCTTCTTCGCCCCACGTTTCGGGAATCGATCCTTCGCGGTCGGCTCGATCTCAAGCAGCAGGTTGCGAATGTTCGTGCCAAATGGCGACGCAGCGTAATCCGCCGCAAACTGTTGCAGCAACGAAGCGAATTCGACGCCCTTGTTCTTCGGCACCGCCCGTTCAAGTCCGGAGACGGACTGCGTTGCCGCATCCTTCTCACTGGCCAATCCCAGAATTACCATCGTCTCAAACGCACTGCGACTGACGGGAATCGCATGTCCGCCCAGCGAGTTCTGCACAACAAACGCCACGGAGAAGGGCGTCGTGCCACGGTATTGCTCGAGCTGCTTGACTGCAACACCCAGGTTGAGCTTTTGCAGTCCGTCGAGATTGAAGTCGTAAATCGTTTCGTAGACACTGTGCAGAGTTTGCTTGAGTGCCGTTGCCGCCCGTTCAGGGTCACGTAAACCGCGCAGCAGCTCCGACAGCTCACGCACGGTCGTCACGCGGACTTCGTTCCAGTCGAAGAACGATTCTTCGAGCCGCGCGAAAGCCTCTTCGGCCGCGTCGGGTTTCGAGTCCTCCAAGCAGCAAGCGAACAGCAACTGCTCCAGGACGGGACGCTCGGAATTCTTGTGAGGCTTGTAGTGCTTGTGCAGAATCTTCTGCAGTGACGCCAACGTGTCAGCTCGTTTGGATGCGGACATGGATTTTCTCAGTACCTCAAGCTTGCTGCGAATCTCTTGATCGACTCAATCAATCGGTGCGGTTCGACGGTTCATCCGTACCGTCTTCGCCCAAGTCGGTCATGAGGGCAATCGGATCGTCATCCGACACGCCTTCTTCTACCTCATGATCCGAATCAGTCGGCAGCACATCGTTGAGAATCTCTGCGACTTTGAACGAATGCTTCACACCCTTGTCCAGCACAAATTGCAGGCGCGGGGTGTAGCGGGTATCAATCCGGTCACCAATTTTCTGCTGCAGAAAACCGGCGGAGCTTTTCAGTCCGTGCATGCACAGATCTTGCTGTCTGGCATCGCCCATAATCGATACGTGAATCTTGGCTTGGCGCATGTCGCCGGAGAGTTCCACCAGCGTCACGGTTACGTTCTTCACCCGCGGGTCGCGCAGCTCGGTGAGAATCGCCATGCTGACAACTTCACGAATCGCGGAAGCGGCCTTGAGAGTACGGCGGGAACTCATAGGGTCCGAGCCACCTCCTCGATCTTGTAGGCTTCCAGTACGTCGCCTTCTTTCAGGTCATTGAACCCGACCAGACGCATACCGCATTCGAAGCCTTCGCGAACTTCCTTGACGTCATCCTTTTCGCGTCGGAGCGAATCAAGTGCATAGTCGCCGATGCCACGGCCATTGCGATTGACGCGGATTCGTGCGTTGCGTTCGATCGTGCCAGCCAACACGCGACAGCCAGCCACCGTTCCTAGGCGACTGATCGTGAATACCTGCTGAACAAGTGCTCGACCCAGCTCGTTGACGCGTTCTTCCGGCTTCAACTTGCCTTCCAGCATCAACTTGAGGTCTTCAGTGACCTTGTAGATGATGTCGTAGCGACGAATTTCAACGCCTCGATCTTCTGCCAAGCTGCGTGCCACTTCATCGGGAATCACGTTGAACGCGACGATCACCGCATCGGAAGCATCGGCCAACGTCACGTCGGCGGACGTGACGCCACCCACAGACGCTTGCAGAATCCGGACTTGGACCTCTGCATGGTGCAGCTTCTCCAACTCCTTGGTGATGGCCTCGATCGAACCTCGCACGTCGGCGCGAATGATCAAATTCAAAATCGCGACTTGTTCGGCGCCACCCAATCGGCCTTCTTCCAACAAGCGTTGGAATTTCTCGAATGAGACTCGCACCGAGCGTCCCGACAACGACTGCGAACGCGACTGACTTTGGCGCTGTTCCGCAATTTGGCGAGCTTCAGCGACGTCGTCCAGTTTGTAGAAAGTATCACCCGCTTCCGGCGCGATATCCAAACCGACGAGATTAACCGGCGTCGAGGGCCCGACTTCGTTGACCTTGCGGCGGGGTTCCAAGGTATCGTACATGGCCTTCACGCGACCGTGAGCACCGCCGCAGACGATCACGTCGCCAACTGACAGTGTGCCATTCTGGACGATGACCTTGGCCACGACACCCTGGTTGCCCTGTTGTTCGGCTTCCAAACAGGTGCCCGTCGCCGGACGCTTCGGGTTGGCTCGATATTCGTGAATGTCGGCCGTCAGCATGAGAGTTTCAATGAGGTCATCGATACCTTCGCCGGTAATGGCGCTGGTCTTGACCACTTCGACGTCGCCACCCCATTCCACCGGCAGCAGGCCGTGGGTGGAAAGATCTTGTAGGACGCGATTGATATCGACACCCGGCAGATCACATTTGTTCAAGGCGACGACAATTGGAACTTCGGCAGCTCGAGCGTGGCTGATGGCCTCTTCAGTTTGCGGCATCACGCCGTCATCCGCGGCGACCACCAACACGGCGATGTCAGTGACATGGGCACCACGAGCTCGCATTTCGGTGAACGCCTCGTGACCCGGGGTATCGACAAAGGCGATTTCCCGACCTTCGCGATTCAGCTTGTAGGCACGAATGTGTTGCGTAATACCGCCCGCTTCGCGGGAAGCGACGTTGATGCCGATAATGCGATCGAGCAACGACGTCTTACCGTGGTCAACGTGCCCTAAGAAGGTGATGACCGGGGGTCGCGGCACCAAGTCCTGTTCGTCGTCTTCATACTCGTCGAAACGGGTAAGCAACTGATCTTCAAGCGTTTCGGCCGCCTTGAATTCGATATCCATCTGCAATTCAGTAGCAACCAGTTCGGCCATTTCCTGATCAATCTCTTGATTGATCGTGACCATGGCACCCATCTGCAGCAAGGCACGCTGGATGGCCGCAGTCGGCACGCCAGACGCTTCGGACAAACTTCGAATGGTGCAGGGCAATGTAACCGTAACTCGACCTTTTCGAGGCGCCGCTGTGTTGGTGCCTCCCTTTCGTTGAAGCCGGCGACGGCGACGACGGACCTCCGCATCATCGTCGTCACCTCCCACCTGCGTACGACGGCGCTTCTGTTGACGAGCCATTCGGCTCCCCGACATGGCCGCCAACTTCTTGTCTCGCTCTTCCGCACCTTCTTCAGGAGCCCCGGCCGTCTTCGCCTTACGCCGATCACGGACGGTTTTCGAGGCACTGTCATCGGGAGTTTCACCCGGCGGTCGAGCTGGCGGACGACCGGGCTGTTCGCGGTCACCACCACGCTCGCGCTCACGCTCTCGTCGCTTATCCTGATGTTTTGTGAACTGTTCGAGCGGTGCTCGGCTACCCGACTTCGCGTTGCGAATCGCATCAACCGGCAGGGTCATGATTGGCTTCTGCGGCGCCGGCTCATCGCGCTTGGCGACCGGAGTCTGCGGCTGCTCGGGAATGGCACCCAAACGCACGACCGGCTCGCGTCGCTGTGGACGTTGACCGCGACTTTCTCGGCGGCCTCCACCGCCTTCTCCCTCACCGTCTCCCCGGTTGCCACGGGAAGTGATGACGCGCGGTTTGCCGCCAGCGGTACCCAACGGGGCGATGTAGTCATCACGTGTGAACGGCGTCAGCCCACCTGAACTGCCGGCACCAGGTCCGCGTGACGGCGGAGTGCTCG
>JAGQPK010000474.1 GCA_020426755.1 Planctomycetales bacterium | reverse complement strand
GTTGTGGTTCCCTCCCCCTGCCCCCTCCCGGTGTCGAACTGCGTGAAGTTGACGCCAGCGACGGGAGGGGGAACTACCCGTTCTTTCTCTCCTGAAATCTAAGCTGAGTGCCAGCGCACTTAAGAAGATGACCAGCCCCGACGGTTCCGGCACTTGAGCACTGTGAGCGACTGTTCTTGCTGTCGCCAGAGTTGCAGCGCCACTGCTTGTATCAAACGGGCTGTGTTGCAAAGCGAAGATAAAGTCGCGCGTATCGAACTCGCGATCTCCGTTCCAGTCTCCAGTCGCCCATGTCGAATTGGCGAGGAGGCCGTCTTCGTACTGTCCGGCCTGAAACACTTGGACCATGTCACCCGAATCGAATTTGCCGTCCAGGTTACTGTCACCCACGATGGTTCCGAAGAGTGATTCGACCCAATACAGGCGGTCGGCATCAGTCAGATTCAGGTCGCCATCTACATCGTACGTCAAGTCGATTGTCGGCGCGATGACGGCGAGCGTCAATGAATCGAGATCTTCGACTGTGAGAATGCCATCTGCGTTAAAGTCACCAAGCAGCGGCGGATCCAGCGGTCCCGTCACACTTTCGATCCAGTCGATAAACGAACTGACGCGAGTGAAGCTGGCTTGGTCACCATAGTCGCTGTCAATCTCACCATCGAAGGCAGATATATATGACACGATGCCGGCAACTAGCTTGGTGCCGTCGACGTCAATGTAGACGGGGCCACCGCTGTCGCCAGGTGCGGCTAAGTATTCGAGGTCTAGCGGTGTGCGACTACCTAGCGAACTGTCGCCGCGCCGTCCCGGGCTATCGAAGTCGACTGACAAGATCGCGACACCATCGAATGAGTTGCGTTGTACTGAGTCGATCGTGTTCTGCCCAGCGCGCAATGTTCCGACCGTGTTGTCCTCATAGCCAGTCGTGCCGGTGCCCGTATTGCCATAGCCGACGATGGTCGCGATCTTGCCACGCTCGCTGGTCCCCGTGTATAGCTCGGAGGGCTCGATATCCGTTGGGGTCCGCGTCAAATGAATCAGGCCGATGTCGTTCCCGGTATCCAGATTGCCATCGTGTTCAATCCAACCAGGGCTAGCGATCCATTGGTCGGCGTTGTAGCGCACACCACCAAACCGGACAGTCATGCCCGAGATGCCGGCGCCAAGTAAGTCGGTGCCTTCGACAACGTGAGCGGCCGTCAGTACCCAGTCGTCGGAAATCAGCACTCCGGTCCCCGAATAGATGCTGCCGCTCTGACGCCAGGAGACGTAGCCGACCGAATTGAAGTCGTCGTCAGCAGCCAAGTCCAGATAGAGCTGATCGCTCACGTCACTACGGATCGTGCCACCCCAAAGGGTGTCGCTGCCTCCGCTAAGCCCACTGCTTAACCAGATTCCTATTATCCCAGCTATCACCAGGCCTATGACGCGTCTGCTTTGGGTGGAGTGCGTACGACTCATATGAAAACGGCCTAGGCCCGGCGACGTGGGTTCGCTGAGGGGTGCCTCTTCTCAACCGGCCCCATCTGCGCTCAACTTCCTGTTCAGTAGTGAAGGACGAAACCCTGGCTCCAGAGTAACACGGTTTGGCGTGATTTATTCATTATCTTCAGCGAAGCTTATTGGCAACCCCAGCTTGGGGAGCTCGGTGAATTGACGAGATGGGCGTCAGTCGTTGTAATTCGTTAGCGCTAGTTCGCCGTCAGGCGCCTCGCGTCGGATAGTTGGTTAAACTCAGCAGCGTGCCATTAGGCGGCTAACTAGATCAGAACCGCGCCGATTCGCCTTCGGCGAATTGCCATAGAGCTCAAGGTGCCCGCTGTACTTGCCGGGCCATAGATATGCACAAACTCAAGAACATCGGCCGTTTCCTGTTGATCTGTCTGCTAGTCCCCTGCGAAGCGTATGCCCAGAACGCGGCTAGCGCGTCACGGCAGGTAGGCACTTACCTGCAGGAGATCGCGACGCATCACGCGTTGCAGACGGGGCTACCTGGGCGCGACGTGCAGAGCATCACGATATCTGCGGCGGGTGCAATTCAGGTTCTCACAGACCATGGGGGCGCGAACTGGCAGGACGGGCGGTGGCAGCCAATTGAGTCGAGGCCCGGTGCTCGCGCCGAAACCCCGTCGTCTCAAGCAATCGGCGGCAACAGTGAAGTTCTCGCAGCAGTGCATCAACTTGCGAAGCAGGCATCTGGACGCCGGGCCGCAGCCGCGTCGAACGGATTGTTCGAGCAAGTGTCGGCGGATGCGGCTTGGAATCGTTTACAAGTGGACGACGGTTTGGGGCGGCAGTGGGCGACGAGCGACGTGCGCGGTGTGTGCTACGATGCGCGCGGAGAGCTTTGGTTCGCTACGCGAGCTGGCGTCGGGCATCGCAATGAGCAGGGCTGGACCTTCTATGAAGGCCGCGATGGCCTGCCCTACAACGACTTCACTTGCTGCGCAGCGGCACCCGACGGCAGTGTGTGGTTTGGCACCCACCTCGGAGCAGTTCATTTTCACAACGGACAGTGGTCTTATCGTCAGGGCCAAGCTTGGCTGCCTCACGATGATGTTCGCGCCATTGTGGTCGATCAGGACAACACCGCTTGGTTTGCGACAGCCGGCGGCGTCGGCAGGATCGAGTTCGTGCCATACACCCTGAGCAAGAAGGCGGAACTTTACGAAGCCGAAGTCGAGCGTTATATCAAACGCACGCCTTACGGCTACACATCCGAAGCTGACTTGACGCGGCCTGGTGATCGCGAATCGCGACAGCTACACGACAGCGACAACGACGGTCTGTGGACAGCGATGTATGGTGCCGGCGAATGCTTTGCCTACGGTACCACTGGCAGTGAGACGGCGCGGCGACGAGCTCAACAGGCATTCGAGGCACTGCGTTTTTTGCAAACGGTGACGCAAGGCGGCAACCATGCGCCGCCACGCGGCTATGTTGCCCGTACGATTCGCAGTACCGCAGATCCGGATCCCAATCAGGGACGCTTGGAACGTGATCGGGAGTCACGCGAAAACGGCGATCGGATGTGGAAAGTATACGAACCGCGCTGGCCGAAATCAGCAGATGGCAAGTGGTACTGGAAGAGCGACACTAGCTCGGATGAATTGGACGGCCACTACTTCTTTTATCCGCTCTATTATGATCTGGTGGCCAAAACCGACGAAGAACGTGCACAGGTGCGTGCCGTCGTCCGCGATCTCACCAATCACTTGATCGAGCACGAGTTCAATCTGGTGGATCACGATGGACAACCAACTCGCTGGGGCGTGTTCGGCCCGGAATCTCTCAATCATGACATTAGGTGGTCAGTCGAGCGAGGTTTGAATTCGCTCAGCATGCTGTCGTACTTGGCGGTCGCCGCACACGTGACGGAAGATGCTCGCTATACCGAAGTAGCCCAACGCTTGATGCGCGACCATGCTTATCACGCGAATGTCATGGAGCCCAAAGCTCAACGTGGCATTGGCTCGGGCAATCAGTCGGATGACGAGATGGCGTTTATGAGTTTCTATGGGTTGATCAAGTACACTGCGGACGAGTCGCTGCGCAATCGTTATCTCGCGGCATTCTATCGCTACTGGATGTTGGAGCAGCCCGAGTGCAACCCGTTCTTCAACTTTGCCTACGCCGCCGTCGGCCAAGACGAGTCGCATCACGACGCTTTCGAACGACACGATCTATCGCCGTGGGAAGGTTGGCTGGATGATTCTGTCGCGACACTGATCGATTTTCCCCTGGATCGACTCAATTGGGCGCATCAGAACAGCCACCGACTCGATCTTGTCTGGCTGCCCCGTCAACATGGCAGCGGCAGTTTGGAACTGAATCGCGACAAACGTGGCTATCGAGTTGACGGCAAGGTGCTGCCCGTATCCGAACGTCACTTCAATCACTGGAACACAGATCCGTGGCAACTCGATTATCACGGAAACGGCAACGTGTTAGCGAGCGGCACTGTGTTTCTACTGCCGTACTACATGGGACGGTATCACGGCTTCATTGTTGAGTAATGTGAGTTGGATAACTCGAATTGTCGTTGCGAGACATTGCGCCGCGCTTACCAGCGATAAATCGCTGGGCTACCGCCAACGATCGCTACGCAATGACGATGAATTTAAGCCGAGTAATTCGCGCGTTGGTCGTTAACTTGCTGCGTTAACAGGCGACTAATTCTTCGATTCCAACGGCGGTCGACGATTTTAACTTCTCTCTGCGAGTTGCTTGATCGATACAACCGCTATTGTTTTTCATTCGAAGGAGCGAATCGGACATGATCGGACGCAGGCAAGCAATTCGTAGCATGCTGGCAGCAACGCTAGCGAGTGTCGTGGGGATTTCGGGTACGGCGGCGGCCGCGGAGAAATCTGGCTGGTACAGCGACATTGATGCCGCGTTAAAAGTCGCTGCTCAACAGCAACGTCCGGTCTTCGTGTTCATCTCGATGGACGGTTGTCACTACTGTCAAAAGATGGCAAAGACAACCTTAGCTGACGCGACGATCCAGCGTGCCTTGGGACAAGCTTACGTTAGCGTGGTGATCAAAGGCCCCGAGCACCCTGAATTGATGAACAAGCTGGCGATTCGCAGTTTCCCGACAACTCTGTTGGCAACGTCCGATGGTCAAATCGTCGACCAATTGAAGGGCTACACCGACGCGGCGAAGTTGTACGAACACATGCGTGCTACGTGGCAGCAACAACAGACACGAGTTGCGCGGCGCTAGTTCGGCGTGTGTGTAGTTCGGCGTGTGTGTAGTTCGGCGTGTGTGTAGTTCGGCGTGTGTGTAGTTCGTCGAGT
>JAGQPK010000473.1 GCA_020426755.1 Planctomycetales bacterium | reverse complement strand
GATCGACAACACACCCGCGCAGATCGAAGCACCCGAATCGCAACCGCTGACTCATCAAAGCGGCCACTATCTGCCTCGCCGTACCACTTCGCTCCGCCAGTCGAATGGCAAGGAACTGAAGTTGGCGCCGATGCGTGCCACCGGCGAAGCACCCGCCCTGCGATTCCGCGACGCCAACTAACGACTTAGTTGGGCGACAAGAACGCGTCACTCGATGAACTCGAGTGACGCGACAGCTCAGGATTCTGAATTTCGAATTTCGAATTTCGAAGTGAAAAGTTGAGCACTCAGCACTCAACACTCAACACTCAACACTCAACACTCAACACTCAACACTCAACACTCTTTCCAATCGCCTGGTCGAGATCGTTCCACAGATCATCGACGTCTTCCAGGCCAACCGACAACCGGATCAGCGTGTCGGTAATTCCATGAGCCTGTCGCGCCGCCGGGTCGTAGCTGGCATGCGACATCGAGGCGGGCTGCTCGATCAGAGACTCGACCGCACCGAGACTGACGGCCAACTGGAAGAGGTGAGTCGACTCGGCGGTCCGCTTGGCTGATTGATAGTCGCCTTTCAGCTCGAAGCTTAACATGCCGCCGAAGCCGCCGTCCATTTGTCGCTTGGCGAGTTCATGGCCAGGGTGAGTCGGCAGGCCGGGATAAAGCACTCGCGCGACGCGTGGATCGGCTGCCAATCGTTCAGCCAACCCTTGTGCAGTGCGGCTGTGCTCGCGCACGCGCAACTCCAACGTCTTGAGTCCGCGTGATAGTAGAAACGAATCGAAGGGACCGAGCACCGCCCCGGTGGCATTTTGCACAAAGTACAAGCGATCATGCAGCGCCTTGTCGCGCGTCACGAGCGCTCCGCCGATGACATCGCTGTGCCCCCCCAAGTACTTGGTGGCCGAATGCATCACGATGTCGGCGCCGAGTTCCAGAGGGCGCGTTAATACGGGAGTCGCAAACGTATTATCGACAGCAACCAGAATGTTGTGTCGATGCGCCAACTCGATGCAAGCCGCCAGGTCGGTAATGGATAGCAGCGGGTTACCGGGACTTTCGAGCCATAATAGCCGAGTCTGCGGCGTGAACGATTGCTCCAGCTGCTCCAAGTCCTGCGTCGACGACAGCGTAACACGGATTTGACTGCGATCGATAATCTTGTGCAGTAACCGGTAGGTGCCACCGTAGATGTCGGCGCCGGCCACGATATGCTCACCGGAATTCAACAACATCGAAACACAATGCGTGGCTGCCATGCCGCTGGCAAAGGCCAACGCATGGTTGCCGCCTTCCAGATCGGCAATCGTTTCCTGCAAACGGCTGCGTGTTGGATTACCGCTGCGACCATAGTCGAATTCGCCCCACTCGCCCGCGCCGGGCTGCACGTAAGTCGAAGCGACATGGATCGGCGGAACCACTGCGCCTGTGGCTGCATCACGATCGCTGCCCACGTGAATGGCGCGAGTGCGGAACTTCATGGAGTGAGTCCTTCCTGAGGCGGCTGGCTGAGTTCACCGACGGAGCACGCCGGCCGGCCACTTAGTGGCTGAGCGCTTGATCGAGGTCGGCGATCAGGTCTTCTGAGTTTTCGATGCCACATGCCAAGCGGATCATGTTGTCATAAATTCGCCAGGCCGCGCGGTCTTCCGGTTTCGCCTCGAAGTAGCTCATAATCAACGGCTGTTCGATCAGCGATTCAACGCCACCGAGACTGGGCGCGATGCGCGGAATCAACGTCGCATCCACGATATTCGCGGTTTGACGCCAATCGGCATCCTTCACCATGAAGGTAATCAGACCGCCAAAGCCGCGCATCGTGCGGCGGGCGACGTCGTGGTAGGGATGCGACGGCAGGCCCGGATAAAGCACTCGCTCGACACGCGGATGTGCTTCGAGGAATTCGGCGACTGCCTGGCCGTTTTCGTTGTGTCGTTGCATGCGAAGACCGAACGTCTTGAGTCCACGTTCAAGCAGGTAAATGTTGTGAGGCGAATTGATGCCGCCCATAATGCCGCGCAACTTGCGAATGGCTTCCATCTTTTCGCGGCTGCCGACAATCACACCGGCGAGCAAATCGTTGTGTCCGCCAAGGTACTTTGTGGCCGAGTGGAGGACGTAGTCGACACCGTACTCGAGCGGCCGTACGTTGTAGGGTGTGGCGAGTGTCGCGTCGATCAATGTATCGACACCACGTCGCCGTCCTAGTTCGCCGAATCGTTCCAAGTCGATGCAACTAAGATGCGGATTCGTGGGGGATTCGCTGACCAGCAACTTCGTCCGCGAATTGATCGCGGCTTCCATGGCGTCGTAGTTGCAAGCTTCGACTTGGTGCGTGACGACGCCAAATCGTGACAAGTGTTTGCTGCAGAACTCACGGCTGCGGTGGTAACACTCGTTGAAGAAGATGACTTCGTCACCGGCGTTCAACTTGGCCATCAGCAGTCCGACAATCGCTGCCATACCGCTGGAGTAAAGCACCGCTTCTTCGCCGCCTTCCAGCGACGCCAACTTGCGTTCGACGACACGCTCGCCCGGATTTCCGTACCGCCCGTACTCCTCGCGCGGAAGTTGCTGTTGGATGTAGTCGATTACGGACTGGCTGTCCGGAAAGGTGAAGGTCGACGCGCAGAAGATGGGGTCCGTGATCGAGTCCCCCGGCTTCTGCCGCGATTCACCGGCGTGAACGGCGAGCGTCGAATCTCCCAGACGCACGTTTTCGTCGGCGTCGTGAGCGTCGCAATCACGTTGAGCATCGTTGGAGTGGGAAGCCGACTGAGAGGCCGCGCCCGAAGCATCGGACGGCGATGGCGAAGGAGGCAGAGACATACGAGCGGTACCCGATCATGGACGAAGAATAGGAATCGTCTGGAATCGCAGTAACGCCAGCACCCTAACAAGGGGCCTACCTGATGACGCGACATACGCGTTCCATTATCGGAGCGTCACGATCATGTACACGTATGTCAATGGCTCTTTAGCAGTTGGCAGGCTGCAAGCGGCCGCAAATCCCCGACGCCGACATTCTAATCAGGCCAACTGTCCCTTTCAAGGCATCGTGTTTTCCGACTTGACCGTTTGTTCACATTCGCGGCCGAATAAATGCTGCAAACCGTGCGGCTGCAGACCACCAATTCGTAGACGAGCGGCCTGCCGTCAATTTACAATGAAACGCTCTACGACGGTGCCATGCGCAAACGAAGGAGGATCTTCCATGAGTCGATCTGGAATGCATCACTCGAGCCGCCACCGACAATGTCGGTCGGTTCCGCTACCGGACTTCGCTTTCCAGGTCACCCAGATTCGTTCGCTTCAGCGTGCGTCTGCCCTGCTCGCGGCACTATTGCTCAGTGCCGCCATTCCCGCGTTACCTACGGCGCGAGCGGAGCGATTCGTGCGTCACGATCCGAATCCCGCCGCAACCTTTGCTGGCTTCACTTCGCTCTCACCGACAGAGCGCGAAGAGATTGAACAGCTTGTGAGTCAGTTGGGCGCCGAGCGTTTCAGCGAGCGGCAGGCGGCGTCGCTGGCGCTGCAAGAAGTGGGGACACCGGCCATCGAATCGTTACGTGCCGTCGAGGATTCGGCGGACCCGGAAGTCCGCCAGCGTGCACGACATCTGTTGCGAGCCATTCGCATGGCCGACCGGCAGCGGTTGATTGCCGCCTTTCTGGCTGGCGTGTCGGTAATTGAAAGTGAGCTGCCAGGTTGGTCTGATTTTCATGACCGAGTCGGCATGTCTCCGGCCACGCGGAAGATCTACGTGAAGATGCTGGAGGAAGAGTGGGCGCTGCTTGAGGCCGCTGATGAAAGTGACGCCGCAGTGACATCGCGACATGTCTCCGGTCGCATCCTCCAGTTGACGCGGCCGTTGCGAACGCGCGAAAAGCGAGAAATCTCACTGGGCAGTGTCGCGACCGTGCTGGCGTTGGCCGATCGTGACGAGATTCAGTTGCGACGCCACGCGGAAGTGTTCACGCTCTGCTATCGCTCAACTGAGTTCAACGAAGCGTTGAGTTCCGCGGAACTTCGCGAACCGCTCATCGAATTAATGAATCGACTGGTCCTGAAGGATGCCAATCAGACGTATCTCACATCGCAACTCCACTTCGCGCTTCAATACAAGCTGACTGCCGGACTCGCAGCAGCCCGCCAAGTCGTTGCCGAACGCAGCGGAATTCCTCACGTGCGTCAGTACGCGATCTTTGCCATCGGCAAAATGGGCGATGAACAGGATCTGACTCTGCTGGAAAACTTGTTAGACGATGACGGCATCGTGACGTCACACAATCGCGTCAATGGTGAACGCATCACCACTCAAGTTCGTGACATCGCACTGGCAATGCTCATTCATCGCCACCAGGAAAAGTTCGCCGACTATGGGATGCCGAACGTTAAGGAGAATCCAACGACCGTGATCAGTGTGCAAGGCGTTGGTTTCGCCAGCGGCGAAAGTCGCGCTCAGGCGATTGAAAAATGGCGGCAACGTGATACGACATTGTCTGAGTCAGAGCAAATTGAGTCGGCGCCCACGCCGTGATTTAGCTCTAACCACATGGCATGAAACTCGCAGTTCGCCGAATTGCTGGAACGCGTGTCACGCGCAGGGGAAACCGCCGTGAAATGCGACACCCGGTGGCGCTCCAAAACTAGCTCGCAGTTGCTGCCGATTTCGATCTCTCGCGACTGCAAAACCGCGTGACGGCAGCCAGGATCGATGCGAGAGTCCCGAAGAGCCACGCTGTCGGTTCTGGAACCGCGCTGACGACCGTAAGTGACCCGCCGCTACGAGTAATGGCCACCGGTTGA
>JAGQPK010000472.1 GCA_020426755.1 Planctomycetales bacterium | reverse complement strand
ACCGAAACTCGACGGCGACAAGTCGCAACGTGGTTGCGGCCGGACTTCGACGTCGCGGACGCCTTGTTCATGCTAGAAGAGCGTTACGCACTTGGGTCCCCGCTGCGTGCAGATGATTTTCCTGACCGCGATGTGCAATGGTTCGCTGCGTTTGATCTCGATATGGACGGTGTGTGGAATCTTGATGAGTTTACGCGTTGGACACAATCGGCAGCGGACCTCGTCGTGGAACTTGGCTTTGCCGGCGATGAGGACAACGCGGCTCGGCAAGTCAGTGGACGAGTGATCACCGCCGGTGGCGAGGAACAACATCTCGGCGCCGACGGGATTGTGCGAGTCGCGATCGCAACCGTGCCATGTGAGATTCGAGCTATCGACGCGGTTCCGATCTTTCCCGCTACCGCCGATGACTTTCCCGTTTGGAAGCAGTGGGATACCGATCAGGACGGCACACTCTCCAACGAGGAATACGAACGGATCCGCAACGTACTCAACCTGCCCATGTCGGCGGTTGATAAAGACAGCGACATGCGTGTTACTGTTGCAGAGTTTGGCACTGCCATGCAACGGCGACAACGAGTGACTCGTGAGTTGCTGACGCTACAGGTTGGCGCCGATCGCGCGCCATTCTGGTCATTGCTCGACCAAGACCATGACGATCAGCTCTCGGAACGCGAGATGCAACAGGCAGAGCAACGATTGCGCGAGTATCGGGGGACGGGACAAACGCTAGCGCGCGCGGCCTTGCCTCAGACGTTACGTCTTGAGTTCACGCGTGGAACGGCTAACGAACCGACGGGCCGCCTGGTCCCACCAGTCGGAATTCAATTGTCGGTCAGTGACAAACGAGTGTCAGCTCCGGCCTGGTTCACTCAACTAGATCGTAACGGCGACGGTGAAGTGAGCTGGCGCGAGTTTCTCGGTCCTAAGTCGCAGTTTGACAAGCTCGATCAGAACGGCGACGGATTCCTGCAAGCGGACGAGTGTCGCAATCAATAGGTCGCCACGATGCGCACGCGTCGTAAGTTGCTAGTTCGCCGCAACGCGTTAGCGTCGGTTCACGCCTCGCTCAAGCATCCAGCTCGCGTGAGCATGGCGGTTGCCGCCTGTCGGCTAACTTGCGATTGCTAGTCCGAAGCAACGCGACCTGCCTACTGTTGACGTGAGCGTGCTTGAACGGTTCCGCCGTTGGGAAAGAACGGCGAGAACTGCATGTAGCGGGCGGCGGGGCGGCGCATCGCATTGCCGCTGCTAGTGGGCCGCAGTTGCAACTGGTTCTCTTCCAGTGTGTCTTCGATCGTGCGTTGAATCTGATACGCTTCTTGAGCAACGAATTGTTGCTGCATATAGTTGCGCTGCGATTGCTGACGCATGAACTTATCCATCTCTTGGCGTGGACGGACAAACGAGAAATAGCTATTCAAGCCGCCGTTGTTGGCTTGGAACAGGTTTACGTAGGGGCTGAGCGCGGGACGGTTGGCATAGCCGGGCGTCCGCCGTTGGGCAGAAGCGGTGTCCACGGTGGCCAAGACCAGGCAGCAGCCGGCGATTGCCAATAACGTGCGGGCCATGTCAAACTCCCTGAATAGCTGGAAAAGTCGCGTTAGATTACCTTGATTGCCGCTCATCTCATCTTATGACCGGTCGGATATTTGAGCAACCGACCGGTCGTCGCAGCCGCATCATGCAAGATATCGGATCCAGCACGTCTGAAATTCGCGAATAACAGCGCGGCAACCGCCACCATGCGTTGGCTGGCTGGGAAACTCTAACGCCTGGCAAAAGCCTGCCGCTGGCGACTCGCTAGCACACGCTGCGTAGACTCATCGCGGCTTTCCTATATTGCTCAATGCGCAGCGGCTTCGTGACCGGCATGACAAGAATTATGTGCGGGACAGTCGGTTTCCGCAGATGCGGCTTCCGATGTTAGCCTTGCGACACGATCAACAGGACGTTGCGAAAGTTGTCGTTGTGGTCAACGCAAGTTCGCTAAGCTCTGTGACTGTGTCAACCGTAAAGCGGCAGTTGAGAAATCTCCGCAGAATTGAAATCGCGTCGTTGACAAAGTGTAACTTGCGTCGATGAACGCTGCAGTAACCCTCGGTCGGGATTCGTTCGTGTGACACTAAGTTGTCACGCAGCGAACTGGATTATTACCGAGTGATGGCAGCGCGAATGGATTCGAGTGATCTGCAGTCAAGTTCACGGTGGAACATCTGACTGTTTCGATGGATCGAACACGCCTACCCACTTCAATTTGTATTGGTTGGAAACAACGATGAGTGGAACTCACGGACGAATGCCCTGGCGATCTCGCTCGGTATTGCTACTGTTGGCCATCTTGGCTGCCGGTTGCCACGCGACCAGTCCCAAGGATCCAAACTTCGGGATCGATCGCCTGCCGCCAGTTTTCGAGACGATGCCACGCGAACTCTCGAAGGTCGTCCTGCCTTCATACGTTATCGAGCCGCCTGATGTGCTGCTGATCGAGGGTGTGCACATTGTGCCCAAAGCACCCTACCGACTGCGGACACTCGACGTCATCTCGGTGCAGGTTGGCGGCACGCTGCCTGAATCGCAGATCATGTCGAACTTCCCTGTCGAGCCAGGTGGCATCGTCAACCTGGGTGTTGACTATGGGGCAGTTCGGGTCGCCGGTATGACGATTGAAGAAGCTGAAGCCGCCATCGTGCAGCATCTCGAGAAGTTCCTGAAGGAGCCCAAGGTCTCGGTTGCTTTGTCGCAAATGGCCGCATCGCAGCAGATTCTGGGCGAGTTCCTCGTGCAGCCGGACGGCACGATCACGCTGGGCAGCTACGGCAATATCTCCGTCGTAGGTCTGAGTGTCGGTGAAGCACGTGCGGCGATCGAATCACACCTGTCCAATTTCCTCGAGTCTCCACAGATCTCGTTGAACGTGCAGGCGTTTAACAGCAAGGTTTATTACATCGTGTTGCAGGGTGCTGGGTTGGGAGACGGCGTCTACCGCTTCCCAGTCACGGGCAATGAAACCGTGCTTGATGCGATTGCCAATATCCAAGGGTTGGAACAGGTCTCCTCCAAGAAGATCTGGGTTGCTCGGCCATCGAGTAACCAGTGTCAAGCTCAAGTCATGCCGGTCGACTGGTTCGCAATCACCGAACGGGCTCAGCCGCAGACCAACTACCAGATTCTGCCTGGCGACCGCGTCTTCATCGCCGAGGACAAGCTGGTGGCGTTCGACACACAAATTGCCAAGTTCACAGCTCCGATGGAACGCATCATGGGCTTTGTCTTGCTCGGAACGGGTACCTCGACTCGCTTGTCCGGCAAGGTGCTCAAGGGCGGCGGCAATCCGAACAACAACGGTATCTAGCCTGACGTGAATGAATCCGATCGGTTCGAGCGTCGCGACTGAGCCAGTAGCGAACTCGAATCGATCCAGCGTGAAAACAAACTATCATCGCCTTACTATTTCATAGCGATACTGGAACCATGCACGCGAATCCCACACGGCCTATTCTCCGTTGGACCGCCTACTCCTTGCTCGCCGGTGCGTCCCTGCTATCGAGCGGTTGTGCGAAGTTCTATCACATGATGCATTACAACTGCCTGACACGGTCAGTTGACGATCATCATCTGTCGTACTACCACAGCCCGAAGACGGGACGTATCATCCCGAAGGAACACAACCAGGTCTGCCAAGTCGAGTTCCCGTGCTTCGGCTATGAGGCAACCTGTTGGCATCGCTGGCCCGAAGAGTGCGTGGGTTGCCCTGTGCAGGATTCGGTGAGCTATCCGGCGGAGAGTTGCCAGGCACCCTGTGCGACAGAGGCTCCATGTGCGCCCTGTGCACAAGGCGGCGCGATCCAAGATGTTTACGTTGACCCGTATTCGCAAGGCGTGCCGGTCGAGCAGCCGATGCCGGCGGAAGCAATGCCTTTGGATCAAGTGACGCCCGTCGAAGTAGAACCTGCCGCACCCGCTGCGGAAGACAGCGCCTTCGATCAATACGACCTGCCTGTTGAGTCGGAGAACGAAGTTGCCAGCGACACTCCAGTGCCTCGTGAGATGGACTGGATGGCGTCGCGAACGACGCGAACTCCGCAAGTTGAAACACTTCTCATCCCGGAAGTCGCTCGCGAAGAACTGCAACGCACACCGACCTTCTCCGTCGACTCAACCGAAGCTGCAAATCGACTGATTGGTCGTTTGCCGCAGACGGTGACCGCGCCGGTGGTGCAGCAAAACGACGTTGCGGTCGACGAGGTCGCGTCCGAACCTGCGGCACCCGTTGTTGAGGAAGTCGACGACACCGTCATCGAGACATTTGCGGAATCCGAGCAAGCGTCGATTTTCCAAGAAGATGCCGCAGAGGAAGTTCAAACGTCGTCGGGATGGAACGCTCCAGCCGTGGACGCGGAAGTCACGCAGGAAGATGCCGAGGCCATGGACGAGCTGACGATCAAGCCGTCTCCGTTGACTGAGGCCGCCGACGAAGCCGCTCCGGCCTTCGAGTTGATCGAAACGCAACCTGAAGAGCCATCGCAAGCTCAAGCGGCAACGGCAGTCCGCGAAGCTGTGGAAGTGGCCTCCGTGGCCACGTTCCGCATCAAGCCGACGCTGCCGAAGCCGATTGCCCGGCAAGCAGCCGCGACACCAGTGAACTTGCCGCCGGTGAAGATGGCTCCGGTAGAAGTGAAGGAAACCAAGCCGGGCGTGTCCGTCCGCTTCGTATCTGACCGTGCTGCGTCCGCACCGGCCGTCGCCGAAAAGAAGACAGCTCCTGCTGCCGATACCTCGCTGAAGTTTCGGTAAGTTAACCGATATCAGCGTCG
>JAGQPK010000471.1 GCA_020426755.1 Planctomycetales bacterium | reverse complement strand
TGGGCGTTCGAATCGTGGCGGATCCAATGTTCGCTACACATTCACAGAAAGCGCCACGGATCCGAATGCCATCCAAGTCAACGTGCGTCGCACCAGCGACTCGACCAACGGTCCCATCGCTCTGTTGATGCCGAACATCCTTGGCGTCGACGAATTTCAGACGACGCAAAATGCACAGGCGACACAGGTCGAAATCGACATTGCCCTGGTGATTGACCGATCCGGTTCGATGGCCTATTCGGCAACGGAAGTCGCGGATGGATCGGCACCGCCTGCCGCTGCTCCGTTTGGCTGGGATTTTGGCGATCATGTTCCGCCCAACAGTCGCTGGCTGGACACCGTCAACGCGGTGAACGTGTTCATTGGTGAGTTGAACGCGTCGCCCACAACCGAACGCGTATCGCTCTCCACCTATGAAGCGCACAGTACCGTCGATCTCAACTTCACCACGAACTACTCATCCGTGTTGACGAAGCTCGATGTGTACACGCAGAATTTTAATGGAGGAGCAACGAATGTCGCAGCCGGCATCGATTCCGGTGCTTCGACGTTTAACAACGCCGCAGCCCGACCTTGGGCGTCGAAAGTATTGATCGTGTTGACCGATGGTATTCAGACAGTGCCGGGCAGCCCTGTGACCTCTGCAAATAATGCGGGCTCAGACGGCATCATGATCCATACCGTGACGTTCTCGGACGAGGCCGATCAGACAGCCATGACGAATGTGGCGGCAGCCACAAACGGCAAACACTACCATGCCAGCACGGGTGCTGACCTTTCCACGGTGTTTCGAGAGATCGCTGCCTCTTTGCCGACGTTACTCACCAAGTAGTCGATGGGTGACACGTCGCGATTGAATCTGTTCGTCTAACGCTGGAGTTTCGGTTCTCATGAGACTGACAAAAGAGTGTCAATGCAACGCCGTTCGCTCGAGAAATCGTCGAGGTGCTTCCACCGTGGAATTTGCGATCGTGGCGCCAATTCTCGTGATGATGGTGTGGGGTGCCTTCGAGTTTACTCGTTTTTCGATGGTTCGACATGTCGCGGACAATGCCGCGTATGAAGCCGCTCGTTGCGTCATCGTTCCCGGCGGTTCCGTCGACGAAGCAGAAGCAAAAGCTGCGGATGTGCTCAAGGTATTGGGCATTCGTAATGCCGTCATCGATGTCTATCCGACCACCATCGATGAAGAAACGCCGCTTGTAACCGTTTCAGTAACCGTGCCAGCCGCTAAGAATATGTGGGGTGCGTCGATCTTTACTCGCGGCAAAATGGCCTACGCCGAAGCGACGTTGCTCACGGAACGAATTCCCGCCGTCCAATCGCTTGGTCTATCTGACCCAGCTAAGTACAAAAAGACCAAAGGCGCTACTTAAGGTGAGTGGTGCGTCGGTTTGATCCGCTGTGGTGTGTGGATTCGCACATCCGATTGTCACACTCACGTATCTGCGGCCAGAACCGCGGCTAGAGCCTTGCGGCGAACCTGCCGCGGAGTAGGTGGAGAATCTGCGTCAGGACAGAACCGACGCTTGCGCCTTACGGCGAAATAACTGCGCGAAGTGACGAACGTGCTAGTGCGCCGATAGGCGCCAGCAGCGGTTGGACGTTGCGCCGGCACGTACACCGACGCTTGCGCGTTGGGGCGAACTCGCAGACGCCACGGGCACTCAATTTGCAACATTGCTCCTCTGGTTGACCTTGTCACCCCAGTCATAAAGGAGCAAGTCATGAAAACCGCATTGACTCCGCGTACAACGCGTTCGCCCTTGGCGTTTGGGGACATTCAACGTGGCCTTGAGGATTGGTTTCGTCACATGTGGGACGAAGAACCGACGCGCGAGATGCTCGCCGAACTAACGCCTCGTATCGACTTGGCAGAAACAGACAAAGAGTACGAGGTTAGCGTCGAGTTGCCAGGCATGAAGCCGGAAGAGATTAACGTCGAACTCCATGGCGATACCTTGACCATTTCTGGAGAACGCAAAGAAGAGTCGAAGTCGCAGGACAAGACGTTTCACCGCGTCGAGCGACGCTACGGTTCATTCCGACGCGTGATTGGTCTTCCCGACGCTGGTGATCCGGGAAGTGTTACCGCCGCGTGCAAAGATGGTGTGCTGAACGTCGTTGTTCCGAAGGCGACTGTGTCCCGTCCGACAAAGGTCAAAGTGACTTGACGCTGACACTAGTTTAGGAATGATGATTTCGGAGTTCGGAATGACGAAACCGTCGTTGCCTCCGCTCGCTATCGGCGGGCAGTCATGCCGACTACTCGTTGACCACGCGTAACTCAACCTTGCGGAACTCGACCGGGTGGCTCTCCGACTGTAGTGAGATCGTGCCGCCGGAGAGCAGCTTGTCTTGTGTTGCCAGCAGCAGTTTGGCTTCGGCATCCGACGGATCAAGTTGAGGTTGCGTGTAGGCCAACACGGTTTGTCCGTCGATTACATGTTCGATCAAACGATTGCCGCGAACTCGTACGAGCACCGAGACCCATTGGTCACCGTGGTACGTCTGGCTGCGAGATGAAGTGCAATGACGCGTAATTAACTCGCCGTCCATGACCACGTTAGTGCCCGGCGTGCAGAGATTGGCCGTCGTGCGCGGATCTTTGCCGTTGCCGCCTAGCAGTTGCACTTCAATCGAAACTGGAAAACGCTGATCCTTGGCCATGGTGCCCGGATCCTGTCCGTGCACCATGATGCCACTGTTGCGTAGCGCCCAACCTTCGCCACCATTTGCCTGCTGACCGATGAAGCGATACTCAACTCGCAGGTCATAGCTGGAAAACGGCTGACGATAGAATAGGTGTCCGTATCGCTGGTTGAATTGATCGTAGCCTTCGTAGCCGACTTGGATCTTGCCGTCGACGACGCGAAACGTGTTGGCGAAATTGTCGTTCAGGTCATAGCCGCGGATTTTGATCTGCCAGCCGTCGAGATCGCGGCCGTTGAAGAGTTGAATCCACTCGGCGGCGTCTGCTTGTGCGGTCGGCTCGCGCGTGAGGCTGCTTGTGCTTTCAGTGAGTTGTGCGAGCGCTGCGACTTCTGCCGCGGTCATCGCACCTCGGAAAACAGTGAAGTCATCCATCAGTCCGATGTATTCGATACCCAACATCACCGCCAGTTTCTCGATATCCCAAGTAAATCGCTGCGGCTTGTCGAGCTGGCCTTGTAGCTTGCCGTCTAAGTAAAACTGTGCCACCGTCGCGTCCGTATTCATCCCGCGAAGCACGAATGCGACATGTGTCCACTTGTCACGCGAGAACGGTGGCCGTGCCACTTCGACCATGGGGCGGTCCGCGACGGCGATGTTGTCCCAAGGGATCTTTTGTGGATTCCAGAATTCCAAATCCGAGAATACACCGAGACGAATGTGGCGCGGCGTGTCGTCTTTGGTGAAGTCGACGAACAGCGCTGAGTTGTTCCACGCCTTGTCGGTGATCTGCAAAGGATCCACGTAGCCCGGCTTCAAATCCTGATCGGGATCAAGTCGCATCCAGAAGGCCAGCGTGACGTCAAAGCCATCCGCGGCATAGGGGATGTTCTCTGCGCCGTTGAAGTAAATCACTTGGTCGGCGCGATCGCTAAACCGCAGGCACTGGCCCCATTTGCCGCCGTCGGCGAGAGCAACGACTGGCGACCGCACACCCGCCTCGACCGTTTCACGCGAGATGTTGGTCGCGGTATAGATCCGTTTGTCACCTGCCGCAAAATCGGCATCGGCGCCGTGATCAAACGAAGCCTGAAACGTAATCCTTTTGCCCCAGCTCGACAAATCTTCGCCGGTGACATGCGACGAGTTAATCCCCAGCGCCAGAGAAAACAGGCCAATGAGTACCGTTCGCATCGCTAGTGATTTGTTCCGCATGGATTACTCGCTCAAAAAGATTCGTACTTTGTCGTCAATACAGATTGCTCGCACTCACACTCGTGCTCGTCGCCTAATTCGTCTGCGGCATTCGAGCACGAGTACCGCTTTGCTGAGCACGGCTTTCCTCGCTGAGTGCCGCGCTGATTGCGGTCGACTATTCTGCAGCCTTCGCTGCTTTCGCCTTTTCCACTTCCTTCACGAACTCTTCGAAGACTTCTCGCTCTTCGGGCGAGGCAAACTTGATGGCTTGCTGTTGTGTGGCGAGTGATCCGTCATAGTCTTCGTTGACGAACTGGAGCCGCGCGAGCGTATCGAGCACGCTGGCTTTCAGCTTCTTATCCGCCTTCTTGGCCGCTTCCGCAGTGGCACGAATGGCTGTGTCGACGAGTGCTCCCTTTTGCACAGCGCCGCCGGTCGCCATCTGGTAGACGCCCCAGCCGACCATGTTAACCGACTCGGGTTGGTCTTTGAGACTATCGAAGAGTTTGGCGGCCCATTCTTCCGATTCCGGTTCTTTGCCGGCGGCGATAAGTACCTGCAGCTTCAGCAGTCGCAACTGCATCGTCTCAGGTGACTTTTCCAGAGCCGCGTCCAGCTTCACCAAGGCCCCGTCAAAGTCCTGACGCTGCAGACTGCCGAAGACATCTCGCAATGCGAGTTCAGCCGCTTTGCGTTCTTGCAATTCTTTGGCAAACGCCACACGATCCCAGCTCCCAGCGACCAACGCCTTGAGCGGCTCGTCCATGCTCATCGGATGGCCAATCCATTCGATGTGACCGTCCTTGCCGACGAGAAAGGCGCAGGGGATGCCGTTTTCGCCAGCCGCTTCCATATAGTCGCGACTCACCGATTGATCAGGATCCGTCGTCAAGCAGTATGCGCCGGTCAGTTCGCGAAAGGTTTTCGTTTTGCCTTCTTCGCCGCCTGGCACTTCGCGGTCGAGGAACT
>JAGQPK010000470.1 GCA_020426755.1 Planctomycetales bacterium | reverse complement strand
CAACCGATTGTCTAGCTCGGCTTGAGCTGATTTCTGAATGACGATGGCTGAAGTGAGTTTGCATCAGCTTCGAACTTGGCTTCCATCACTCCGGCCAAATTAGGCGAAAATCCTCAGGCAGATGCGCCTCTTAGACCCACATAAATCCGCCGTCGTCGAGCTACGCAAGTACGCCGAAAGGCGCCAGCCGCGGTTCTCGCCTTTCGGCGAACGACGCGGTGCGTGTCGATCAATGACAGCAAGGATGTATGGTACAGTGGCCGCAGGGGGAGAAACGAGATGACGAGCTCACGTTACCTAATTTGTTTGACCGGCTTGGTCCTCGCCATACTAGGTTCGGCATCCTCGGCGACCGCCGAACAAACCATCCGGCACTCGTACCTTGTGCTCGGAGCGCGAACGGCCATCATCGACGAAGCCGGGGATGTCGAGTGGGAGTATGCGGGAGGCAGTCGCGATGGTTTCGTCCTGCCGAATGGCAATCTCTTGGTGGCATTCGCGGACCGTGTGGAAGAGGTAACACGCGACAAACAAATCGTTTTTGCCTATCGGCTGAACGCCGCCAATCGAGAAATCGGCACGACCGCTCGACTTTACAACGGCAGTACACTCGTCACGGAAATGGGGCCGCGCCCGCGATTGCTGGAGCTGACGGCCGCCGGCGAAATTGCACGGGAAGTGCCGCTGCAACCGGAAACCGACAACGCGCACATGCAGACGCGGATGGCGCGACAATTGCGAAATGGCAACTATCTCGTACCGCACCTGTTGGCGTTTGCGGTCAAGGAGTACGCGCCAAACGGAGAAGTTGTCCGAGCGTTTCCTACGGACTTTGCTGAGCTGGGCGGTCGGGCAGCCGAGAACTGGCCGTTCACTGCGATTCGCTTGGACAATGGCAACACCGTCGTGTCGCTGACACACGGCAACAAGGTGGTCGAACTGAATCCTGTCGGTCAGCCCATTTGGGCACTGACCAACGCCGATGTAAATGGTCTGCTAAAGGATCCGTGCGGCACGCAGCGGCTGGCTAATGGCAATACTGTCATTGGTAGTCACGCCGCAAATACGGGGATCTCGATGATCGAAGTCACGCCAGCTAAGGACATTGTTTGGTCGAGCGAACATCCTGCCGCGGCCGGCGTGCATTCGTTCCAGATTCTCACAACCAACGGGGCCGCAGAACCTGGCATGCCGCTCAAGTAAGCCTTCACTTCAGCAGCGTCAGCATGGCCTGCCCCATGCCTTCGCCGATTAAGTAGTAGGTCTCGGCGTTGGAGTTCCAGTGATACGCCTGACCGGATGGCGACTCGTTTGCCGGGCGAAAGAAGTCGCGTGTCCCGACGAACGCGACGTTGCCGCGGAACTCGTCCAGCTCCGCGACGGCTGCTTGGGCGCGCATCAACGACAAGGCTCTCGGGTGTTTTTCATCCCGGCCACTCATGCCGGTCTCGGCAATCACGAACGGCAACTGTGGTGCATTCAGATCGCGACGTAGGTCGCGAATCAAGTGTGCGAGGTTTGTCGTATAGGCATCGTTGAACGCTTGGTTGATGCGATCGTTCCAACCTTGGTGCCAGCCGATACCGACGAGCTCAACTTGCTTGCCCGCCAATTCCGGGAGTTCTTGATCGAGGTGCGCGAGCACGTGGCGAGTGCGCTCAATCAGTTCTTTGTAATAGGCTCCCGGGCCGTCGCCGCCAGCCGACGGTGGGCGAAAATCGACGGCCAAGCTTTTGCCGCCCCACGCCAATTTGATCAAGAGAACCGGCGCAGCGAAGTGATCACCCACGACGGTGCCGAAGCCGAGCTCCGGGCCGATGCGATCTGGCCGCGCGCCGTAGCCGGGACGCAGATGGCCCTTGCGATCGAGATAGTGGATCCAGACATCATCTCGCTCGCGCCAGTCGCCCTGCGCGTCGCGCCACCGACCGATTGCAGATTCCGGCTGATGTTCGGCGACATATTCAAGACTTCCGCGGCCCTCGTTGTGCTGCGGATTGGCCGCGATCGCCCCGGCACCTTCCATGTTCGACTGGCCCGCCAGGATGAAGACTTTTACTACGTCGGCTGTGTCGGCTAGCGGCGGTTTCGTCTCGTCGGCTGACAGCGCGGGCAAACGCGATTGAGAAACGAACAGCAAGACAAGCAAGGCGGGGAGGACAGTCGGGAGGCGCATCGCTATTAGGTCTCCAAAAACAAAAGGTCTGTGTCGCCGATACAGCGACACAGACCTTTATAAACCATTCGTTTGGCGTCTGCCAAAGCGGACAACTACTTGCGACGGACGCAGCCCAGAGCCAGCAAAGCGAAACCGAGCAGTGTCAGACTGGCCGGTTCTGGCACGGCGGCGACCGCGGGACGAGCACCGCCTTCATAACCGCCGTCCGAAAGTGCGGCGACGAGATCGCTGGTCGTGAACACGCCATCGCCTGTGAAGTCGCCAGTCGTCCACACAGCGGCCTCACCGTTCTCGTAAGTGCCGGCAGCGAACAGCGTCACCAGATCGCTCGTGTTGAATTCACCATCCAAGTTGGCATCGCCAATCCAAGTCTTCTTCAGATCGTGAGCCCAATAGGTGATATCGTCGGCGTCGATCAACGTATCGCCTGTCAAGTCGTAGGCGGCGTTACTAGTGCCCGCGGCGATTGCAGCGGTCAACGTGTTGATATCGCCGGAATCAAGTGTCCCGTTGCCGTCGAAGTCGCCGGTCACGCCATCACCACCGAATGTCGAAACGATCAAGTTATCGACGATGCCAAAGACCCATTCTGGATAGCCTGCTTCACTGGCAAAGTAGTCGGCATAGCCCACCAAGATGTTGCCCTCAACGTCGGCATCCTGCACTTCGGCGATCAATAGTTCGTCGACCAAGAATGACGCGGTCGTGCCAAATACCTCAATCTTCGCCGTATGCCATTCAAACGCCATTTGGCCAGCGTTTGTGATGCCAATCTGCTCGTCTTCACCGCCCTGAACGTCCAACGCGGACACATCAATGCCGCCGGGGAAAATCTCGTGGTAGTACGGATTCGCGTCCGTGCCCAAAGGACGAGTCACCGTGTCGTCGAGTTCCGTGACGTTAAACGGCGTGCCATCTGCGTTGAAGCCGTTGTACGACTCATTTGCAAAGGTGCGGACGTCGACCGTTGCGCCCGCTTCGCCCGTAATAGTGAAGTAGCTGCCATCATAATTTCCGGCCTCAATGGCAAAGTCGCCCGTGAAGCCAACACCGATCATGAATGCTTCGGTGCTACCGGCGCCACCGCCGGGCATCGGTCCATTCGTATTCATCCAGATGTCGTACTGTACGCTAAAGTCCTTACCCTCGAGCGCCGCATCCAGCCCCGTGGGAAAGAACTGGACCGCACTCGTCGCGCCCACCGTATCCTCGAACGGCTTATTGGCAAACAATCGCACACCCTTGGTGCTGCCATCCGTCGTGTTGGGCGCATCCGGGATACCGACTGCGCTATAGTCGTAATTGAAGATCGCCCCATCGCGACCCGGACTGAACTCCAACACGGTGTAGTCGCCAGACGTGTCCGTCGAGAAATCATCGGACCAAAGCACTTCTGCCTGGGCGCTGGTCGTTAGCGTGCCAGCAGTCAACCCAACCGATAGCAAGGTGAAAAAAAGAGAGCGAGATCGGGACATCACTGAAGTTCTCCTACGCGTGCAACTCAAAGCAAATTCGCCGACCGAGTGGCTTTTCACAGCGTCGCAAGAGGATTCGGCCCAGTTCGCCGAAACGCGTTAGCGTCGGTTTGAAGCGGAATCAACCGCAGCTAACGCCCATCGGCGAAATCTAACATCAACTTTCGGCGAACCCAAAACGCAAGCTGTGACAAAGCACGATGCCGACAACCGCAGGTCAGTTTAGGCAATTCGCTCCGCTTTCGGTAGGGTCTGAATGTGGCGAACCCATGCGGGCCGTTCACGTATTAGCTCAGACCGCAGATGGCCGGCGCGGAGCGACGTTCGTCCAGCGCGCTTGCTCAATCGGTCAGTTGCTGCTGCGAATGGGCTCGAATCGCGCCAACTACGGATTAATGTTCGGTACGCAACTGTGGTATTCCCGCGACGCCGTCGTTAAACTTGTTACATACATCGTGGGGGCCAAATCGTTTGGCAGTGGGGGGCCGAAGCGTGGATCGCATTCTCTCGAAACGGTTTCACGTCGGAGCGACATGGATGTGTCAACTCCGATTGACCATGGGCTGCGTCGTGGCGATGTCTCTGCTTGTTTTCTTGATGTCCACTCACACGCCCGTGCGAGCACAGGATGGCGCGGGAGCTGAGAACGGTGCGCAACTCCAGTTCGAAGCCATCGTATTTGAAGACCAGGGCGACGTGGTTGAACTGCGGGCCGTTCAAGATTTTGCCGACCCATTCCCGCCAGAACTGCCGCAAGAAGTCGTGGATCAAATTGAGCGATTGAACGACGCTCAGCAGGAGGAAGCTATACGTGGCGATGTTCAACCGGGGCAGGCACAAATGCGCGTCATCGTTCCTGCGCAAGCCCCGGCGGTTCGCGGCATCCAAGCCATTCCCGGCATCCCGATGCAGCAACTCCGACCGGCAATTCGCATCCTGCCCGCGCTGCAGCTTGCCCCTGTGCCGCAGAGCAAGCCATTCGATGAGTCGGTGTTTATGCCGGACCCGTCGGAGAACCCGCCGCTGATTGCGCGCTCCTCCACCTGGCGATACTGGGACAAACACGAGGCGCCGCCAGTTGCTTGGCTGAACGACGATTTTGACGATCAGTCGTGGCCCGCCGGCCCGGCGCCACTGGGTTACAACGAGTTACACCTGAAGACGGCGATCG
>JAGQPK010000046.1 GCA_020426755.1 Planctomycetales bacterium | reverse complement strand
GGTTCGTCCAAGAGCAGGACGTTGCAGCCGCGACGCAGCAACTTCGCCAAATGCACGCGATTTCGTTCACCGCCGGAGAGCGTCCCGACCTTTTTCTCCTGATCGGTCCCTTTGAAATTGAACCGGGAGACGTAGGCGCGCGAATTGATTTTCTTGCCACCCATTTCGAGCGTGTCGTGACCACCCGAGATTTCTTGATAGACGGTACTGTCGGCGGAAAGCTCGTCGCGCGATTGATCGACGTAGCCAAGTTCGACAGTTTCGCCGACACGCATGGTGCCCGTATCCGGCTCCAACATACCGCAAATCATCTTGAAGAGCGTCGTTTTGCCCGCGCCGTTGGGGCCAATCACGCCCACAATGCCGCCAGGAGGCAGCCGGAAAGTCAGGTCCTCGATGAGTACCCGGTCTCCCAGCGTCTTACTGATTGCACTGGCCTCAATCACCAAATCACCCAGCGGTTTGCCGGGTGGAATTTGGATTTCCAGCTCGTCAATGCGATCTTCGAACTGTTGCTTCGCCAGATCTTCGTAGGCCTTGATACGAGCTTTGTTCTTCGCTTGACGAGCTCGAGGTGCCAATCGCACCCATTCCAATTCCCGCTGCAACGTGCGGCGTCGCGCGTCGGCAGATTTTTCCTCTTGCGCGAGTCGGGCGTCTTTCTGTTCGAGCCACGACGAGTAATTGCCTTCCCACGGAATCCCACGGCCGCGATCCAATTCTAAGATCCATCCGGCAACGTTGTCGAGGAAGTATCGATCGTGGGTCACGGCGACGACCGTGCCCGTATATTCGGCGAGGTGCCGTTCTAACCAAGCGACGGACTCCGCGTCCAAATGGTTTGTCGGTTCATCGAGCAACAGCAGGTCGGGTTGCTCCAAAAGGATTTTGCAGAGCGCGACGCGACGACGTTCACCACCCGAAAGGCGGCTGACATCGGCATCGCCGGGCGGCAGGTTCATCGCACTCATTGCCACCTCGACAGTTCGATCTAAATCCCACAGATTCTGGTGGTCGATCTGGTCCTGTACCTTGGCGAGTTCATCGCACAACTTTTCCATTTCATCCGCATCGATGGGTTCGCCCAGCCGCATGTTAATTTCGTTGAAACGATCCAACAAACGACGTTTGCCGGCGACCGCCTGCTGAACATTGCCCGCCACGTCCAGCGAAGGGTCAAGTGGCGGTTCTTGCGCCAAATAGCCCACGCTGTAGCCAGATGTCAGCCGTGCTTCCCCATCGAATTCCTTATCGGCGCCACCCATGATGCGTAGCAATGAGCTTTTGCCCGAACCGTTGCGGCCCAAGACGCCGATCTTCGCGCCCGGGTAAAACGAGAGCCAGATGTTTGACAGCACTTCCTTTTGGCCGTGCTTCTTCGACAGATCCGCAATTGTGTAGATGTATTTTTCGCCCATGACGTTTCGATCAAGTTCCTGCTATTTGCCGGAAGATTTCCGGCCCACTGAAACGCGCCACCGGACGATCGCCGGACGTGACGCTCGCACGACCAAGGGACTCCTCGGCACGTGCTGGAAAGATGTACTGATTAGACGAGTCGTAACTGTTGTGCCTCATGTAAGCACAGATCTGAAATTCTTGCTTTTGCCAATCGTACGATGACGATCTCACGTTTGAAAGCTCACCTACCCCAGCTACCCCGCGAGAACATCACAGCGACTGACACTCGAGCGAATTGGAAAAGCGCCACTTTACCCCCTCCTTGCTCGCCCCGCCTACGTCAATCGTTGTGTGTTTCTCCCTTCCTGCCAGACGCACGGCTGCTCCCCACGGCCGTGCGTCTTTTTTTGTCAATGGAACGTCTTCACTTGCAAGCCATCGCTAGCAACAAACGAATTCGGAATGATGATTTTTGATTTTTGATTGCGGTCCGACTTCCCAACTCCCATGACTCGACGTCAATTCCTCATTCGACATTCCAAAATCCTCATTCCGATAGCGTCATTCCCTTTCGCGTTCCGCCGCCTCCGGCTCTCAATGTCGCGCCCGATGTGACTCGCATCCTTCGACACTTCGCACTAGAATATCGTTCTCGAAACGAACTGCGATTCTATGCAGCGCCCGAATACTGGTCGGGGCGAATTGATTGTGGCACGAAGCACTCTGTGAGCGAATCCCATGAATCAAGAGACCGTAGGGCGTCCGATGGAGATTCTGTTAGTCGAGGACAGTCTGACTGATGCTCGCCTGGCAATCGCCGCATTGCGTCAGGGTGAAATCAAACATCGCCTGACACTCGTCCGAGACGGTTCGGAAGCAACAGAATTCTTGGAGCGGCGCGGCGTGTTTAGCCGAGCACCGCGTCCTGACCTCATTTTGCTGGACCTCCAATTACCTAAACGTGACGGGCGTGACCTGCTGACAGTTGTGCGAGAACACGACGAACTGAAAGCGATCCCGGTGGTGATTTTGACTTCTTCGAAAGCTCACGAGGATATCGTACGCGGCGAGTTGCTGCAGGTCGATGGTTACTTACCGAAACCGCTTGACGTTGCCGAGTTCGTGCGATTGGTACGGCAGCTCAAGCACTTCTGGCATGCCGATGTGATCTTGCCGCAATCGCTCGCGTAGATCGCCCCCGCACTGTGCCGTCGCTGGCGAGACGGCACAGACCGGCGCTCACTCCCATTCGATCGTGGCCGGTGGTTTGCTGCTAATATCGTAAGCCACTCGGTTGACGCCTTTGACTTCGTTAATGATTCGTGTCGACATGCGTGCCAACAAGTCGTAGGGCAAACGTGACCAGTCGGCCGTCATGAAATCAT
Source organism: Planctomycetales bacterium (assembly GCA_020426755.1). Lineage (GTDB taxonomy): Bacteria > Planctomycetota > Planctomycetia > Pirellulales > Pirellulaceae > JAGQPK01. The sequence continues at coordinate 11,287 of JAGQPK010000046.1, read as the reverse complement.
CCGAGTCGACACAGCGAATGACTACCGCATTCTCGTACGTTCGGGCATCCCCCATCACGCCGACGCTTTGCACCGGCAGAAGGACAGCAAACGCCTGCGCCGTCTTCTGATAGAGCCCGGCTTGCTTGATCTCCGAGACGACAATTTCATCCGCATGCCGAAGCGTGTCGAGTTTCTCGCGGGACAGCGAACCCAAGCAACGTACGGCCAAGCCCGGCCCCGGGAACGGATGGCGCCACACGATCTCATCGGGCAGGCCGAGTGTCGTCCCGAGTCGACGCACCTCGTCCTTGAACAAATCACGCAGGGGTTCAATCAGTTCGAACCCCAACTGTTCCGGCAAGCCGCCGACGTTGTGGTGTGTCTTGATCGTGGCCGCGGGACCATCGGGGGCAGCACCGCTTTCAATCACGTCGGGATACAGTGTGCCTTGCGCGAGGAATTGCACGCCTTCGATGCGTTCTGCTTCCGCGCGAAAACAGTCGATGAACGCATGACCGATGCGGCGACGTTTCTCCTGAGGTTCGTCGATGCCGTCGAGCACCTTGAGAAAATGGTCTTCACCGCGGACCACATGCAGGTCCGTTTTGAAATGGTCCGTGAATTCGCGAATGATCGCGTCCGCTTCATTCAGTCGCAGCAACCCGTTGTCGACTAAAATGCACGACAGTTGCGAGCCGATCGCCTGATAAAGTAACGCGGCGGTCACCGCGGAATCGACACCGCCAGACAGGCCACAGATTACTCGTCCGTTACCGACACGAGCTCGCACGGTCTCGATGGCTTCACGTGCGAAGTCGCCGAGCTTCCACGTTCCGTGGCAGCCGCAGATTGACATGAGGAAGTTGCGGAGCACTTGCTTGCCGTAGGGCGTGTGCGTGACTTCGGGATGAAACTGCAAACCGAACACGGGCCGCGACTGATGTCGTACTGCCGCGATCGGGCAAGTATTCGTTTGAGCAAGCGGCACAAAACCTTCGGCGACGCGTGCGACCTGATCGCCATGGCTCATCCAGACATCGCTCTCAGGCGGAATCCCCGCGAATAGCGGATCGTCCGCGGTAACCGTGCAACGTGTGCGTCCGTATTCGCGAGCGGCAACGCTTTCGACCTGCCCGCCCAGCGCGTCGCAGGCCAATTGCATCCCGTAGCAGATTCCCAGAATCGGCAGATCGAGTTGGAACAGCGCCGGATCGCAACGGGGCGCCCCGTCAGCGTATACGCTGGACGGACCACCGGACAAGATGAGCCCGCGCGGGGCGTGCTCCATGATGCGTTCTGCCGAGATGTCGTGACGCACGATTTCGCAGTACACGTTTTGTTCACGGACGCGACGAGCAATCAACTGAGCGTACTGGGACCCGAAATCGAGCACCAAGATCCGTTCGTCGGCGATGCTCGTTGTCGTGTTAGCGGCTGGCGGCGTGTTGGAGCTCACTGATCGGCCATCCCTTGCAGCAAACGTTCGTGCGGCACCGGCCACCTGCTGTCGGCGATCGTCGGCAAGAGACGGCACGGCGGTTAATTGACAAGGTGCGAATTATAGGGATGCCAGCGTTGGTTTACTAGGGTCCGAGGGCAGTGTCTTACGCCGGGCGTGGGTGGCGGACATCGACATCCGGCGGGAATCGGCGTATAGTCGACAGCTTGGTTGCGATCGAGTTGACCAAGTGCATCACGATCGGAAGTGCCTGCTTTCCGCTCCCACGACCTAGCCTCAAAGCGAGTTGAACGTGCAGATCCTGCTGACAAATGACGACGGCATTTACGCCCCCGGCTTGGCCGCTCTCGAACGAGAACTCCGCCAACTGGGCGATGTGAGTGTCGTGGCACCGGCAACCGAACAAAGTGGCGTCGGCCATTCGATCACGTTCCTCAACCCGTTGGTTGCTAAAGAGGTGTTCGCTGGCGAGCGACGACGAGGCTGGGCGGTGGAAGGCAGTCCCGCCGACTGCGTGAAACTGGGCGTCTTCGAACTTTGCCCGCAGCGACCGGACATCGTCGTCAGCGGCATCAACGGTGGACTCAACGCCGGCATCAACGTGCTCTATTCGGGAACCGTCGCAGCAGCGATCGAAGGGGCGTTCTTCGGCATCACCAGCGTCGCCGTTTCGCTGGAATACGACGAGCACGCGAAGTTCGATCGAGCGGCACGCATGGCCCGCAGCGTGATCGAACAGATCCTCGCTCATCCAGACGCAAACAACCGCTTGTACAACTTGAACTTTCCCACGGCAGCGATGGATCAGCCGAAAGGAATCAAGGTGGTGCCCATGGGTGTCGCCCGTTACGGCGAGCATTTTATCAAGCGTCAGGATCCCAAAGGGCGCAATTACTATTGGGCCACGAACGATCCGCCGCCCAAACATGAAGGTCACGATACCGACCTGACGGCCTTGGCCGAAGGCTTTGCAAGTCTGACGCCGTTACACTACAACCTGACGGAGCCCGCCATGCTGCACCGCATGCGCGATTGGACACTGACCATGCCAGATTAGTCGGCTGGAAAATCAGACAGATCAGACGGATCCGACTGATTTCTAATTCACCACGTTGCGCATGGGTTCGCCCAACAGCGCGCGGCGGCAACTGGTGGCGGCCTTGCGGCGCATTTCCAGCAAGCCTTCTTCGCAATAGAAAGCCGCGTGCGGATTCACGATCAAGCGGTTGAAGGCGGCGTGCTGCGGATCGCGCCAGGCGACCATCAAAGGGTCATCGCCCGGCGGCGGCTCGACCGGAATGACATCCAAGCCGGCGCCGGCCAAACGACCGTCGGCCAGCGCGGCGGGGATAACTGAAGTGTCAATAATTGGTCCCCGCGCCGTGTTGACGACATAGGCGCCACGAGGCAATAGCGACAGTGTCTCTTCGTTCAACATTTGTCGCGTGTCAGGCGTTAACGGGCAGTGAAAGCTGAGGACGAAAGCCTGTCGCAACAGTTCTTCGAAGGTGTCGACACGTCGGATCCCCAACGCCTTGTCGTAGCCATCTTGCCGATAAGGATCGTAGAACACGACATCCATGCCGAGCGCCTTTGCGCGGACTGCCGTCGCGGTGCCGATGCGGCCGAGGCCGACGATGGCAAAGACGCGTCCTCGCAGACGACGCAGCGGTGCCGCTGGCAAATAGTTCCAAATCGTGGCCGGATCGCGATTGGCCGAGTTGTAATGTACGATGCCGCGGGTCAGCGCCAGTGTTAGTCCGATCGCAGAATCGGCGACCTCTTCGGTGCCGTAATCGGGTACGTTTGTGATCACGATGCCTTGTTCGCGCGCCGCGACGCCATCGACGTTATCAAAACCGACGCCCACGCGGGCAATCACCTTGCAGCGTTGCAGTTCCGCCAACGTTTCGCGGGACAGCTTGACGTTGTGATACACCATCAGCGCGTCCGCATGTCCGATTCGCCCCTTGAGTGCCGCTTCGCCGATGGCATCGAGCGCTTCGATCTCGGCGATGTCGCCCAGTATCTCACGCTCAGGAGCCAAGTCATCGTTGACGTAGTCGGTTATGACCACACGCGCCAATGCCATCCCATACCTCGTTTTCGTATTTCATGTAAGGCAATCGCGATATTCACCGCCGCGCGCTCAGCACGCAGCGTTACATCGCATCTCGCAACGTCTTTGGAATATGCTCACCCCGTGGGTCGAACGCTTCGTAATTGACGACCTGCCATTGCCCGGCCTCCAGTCGATAATTCACGACGATCCGCCGCGGCAACACCGTTTCCGAACCGTAAGCCACCAACGTGGCAACCGCATTGAACTTCGCTTCGGCCGATTTGCCACTCGCACCGATTTGGATTTTCAAATTGGATTTGATTGAGATCTTCTTAACGTTCACCATGCGCAGTGAGCGACGAATTTCGGCCTGCAATTCGGTGGAGTCGGCCGAGACAAAGGTCAGCACGCGATCGATATCATTGGCCTCCAACGCGCGAGCGACCTCGTGCAGCCGGTATTCCACTTCTTCGGCCGTGGTCACGACGAAGTGTTCGAGCAACAGCGATCCAGCGACGGCCGCGATACACGCCAACATGGCGAAGAAGGCGCGTGGCTGTTGCGTCTGTGTCCAGACAATCGCGGCGATCGCCACGAAGATGGCACCGACGAAGAGTATCACGAGCGGTTGCTCGAGTAAGATGGTCATCGACGTGACTCGTTAATACGTTGCCAACCGAGTCCGGCGGCCGCGATACCGGCGAGTCCGGCGACCACGATAAACAGCGGCCGGAGCGGCAGAATCATGCGTTCAGAGCTGGAGGGAGGCACCGGTCCATCGCTGCCGACAACCGCTTGACCGCCACGTTGCCGCGCCGCGAACTGCCGTTCGATCTGGGGCTGGCGCTGCGAATAGCGAGGCTGGGCCAACATCAGGGAAATGAGTGCCCCCGTGGCGAACACGTAGGCCCAGAACCACGGGGAATCCGTCCACGATTTTCGTGCAGCAGTGCTGTCGACGGCTGATGCTACTGGTGCGGGCGGCTGAGTCGACCCAGCCGCTTTGAACGAGTCGCCTTCGTTGTCCACAACCGTGCTCCACTACAGACCGATTCAACACGAACATCGCAGCTCGTGTTGAAACTCGGTATCCCATTGCCAACTCACCGCGTCGACTTCAGTTTATCGCCTGCGCGGTGGTCAGTGCCACTTCGTGACGTCTACTTCTTGGGAAATAGTGGGCCGCCATAGAGTGCGCTGTCGCCCAAAGTCTCTTCGATCCGCAGCAATTGGTTGTACTTCGCCATGCGGTCCGTACGAGAAGCCGATCCAGTCTTGATTTGCCCCGTGCCGAGTGCCACGGCCAAATCAGCGATCGTCGTGTCTTCTGTTTCACCACTGCGGTGGCTCGTGACGCTGCTGTAGTTGCTGCGGTGAGCCAAATTGATGGCTTCGATCGTTTCCGTCAACGTACCAATCTGATTGACCTTAATCAGAATGCTGTTGGCAATGCCTTGATCGATACCACGTTGCAGACGTTCCGTGTTGGTTACGAACAGATCGTCACCGACCAACTGGACCTTGCTGCCGACGCGCTCGGTGAGCAGTTTCCAGCCGTCCCAATCGTCTTCACTGCAGCCGTCTTCGATTGAACAGATCGGATACTTGTCGACCCAGTTGGCGAGGAAGTCGACCATGCCTGCGGAGTCGATTTGCTTGCCGTCAATCGTGTACTTGCCGGTCTTCGTGTCGTACAGCTCGGTCGCGGCTACGTCGAGTGCGATGCTGACCTGTTCGCCCGGACGATAGCCGGCCTTCTCGATGGCATCAAGAATCAGGTCGAGCGCCTCGCCGTTGCTGCCGAGATCGGGCGCAAAGCCGCCTTCATCACCCACGGCCGTGTTCAGCTTCTTGGTCTGCAGCACTTTCTTCAGGTGGTGGAAGATCTCGACGCCGCAGCGAAGTGCGTCGCTGAATCGGTCAAAACCGAGCGGCATGACCATGAATTCTTGCACGTCGACAGAGTTATCCGCGTGCTGGCCACCGTTCATGATGTTCATCATCGGCGCCGGCAGCAGGCGGGCACCAACGCCACCTAGATAGCGAAATAGCGGCTGTTCAGTGACTTGAGCGGCGGCGCGAGCGACCGCCATCGATACGCCCAGCATCGCATTGGCACCCAAGTTCTTCTTGTTGGGCGTGCCATCAAGTTCCATCAGCAGGTGGTCCACACCGGTTTGGTCAAGCGCGTCGCAGCCGATCAGCGACTCGGCAATGGTCGAATTCACATTGTCCACGGCCTTGGTCACGCCCTTGCCGAGAAACTGTGAGGCATCGCCATCACGCAGCTCCCAAGCTTCGTGGGCGCCGGTGCTGGCACCGCTCGGAACTGCGGCACGTCCCAGCGAACCGTCATCCAGCAACACCTCGACTTCCACTGTCGGGTTACCGCGGCTATCGAGAATCTGGCGACCATGCACATCGACAATCGTACTCATTTAAGCTCTCACCTTAGGCCATCAAGCCATGACATTCTGTGACACTGGCAGTTCTAACGCGGAGCCCACGGCCACCGACCGACGCTCCTCCTGCTGATTTAAACGCGCTCATTTTGCCCGATTCCCCGCGAGTTTTCCAGGTGACGAAATCCACGCCGTTGCGAAATTATCCGGGGACGGTCACAATTGCTCAATTCTCAGCATCGTTTCAGTAGCGGCATGCGTTGAGTTTGGCCGAGGGAATCGGGCAGCTTGAGCGGCCTCATAACAGTTCGGGAGTGGTCGTGTTCGCAGGATTGGTGGAAGAATTAGGCACGGTGGCGGCACTCGTCGATCAGCCCCCCGGGATGCGGCTGGAGGTGACCAGCCAGCTGGTCCACGAGGGCGCCAAGATTGGCGACAGTATCGCGATCAACGGTTGCTGTCTGACCGTCATTGCCATCGATGGCAACCGTTTAGCATTTGAGGCCGGTCCCGAAACATTGAAACGGACGAATCTCGGTCAACTTCAGGTCGGCGACGGAATCAACCTGGAGCGTTCGTTGATCATCGGCGATCGTCTGGGAGGCCACTTCGTCACGGGACACATCGATGGACTGGGCGATGTGATCTCACGCGAGGACGACCGCGAATGGTCGACGTTCTGGTTCCGCTGTGGAAAAGAATTGGCGCAACAGATGGCCGGCAAAGGTTCGGTTGCCGTCGACGGGGTCAGTTTGACGTTAGTTGACGTCGCCGACGATCGCTTCAGCGTTGCTCTGATACCGCATACTCTCAAAGTAACGACGCTCGGGCGCAAACAGATTGGTCAACAGGTCAACCTGGAAACCGATTTGCTGGCAAAGTACGTCAGCCGCCAACTTCAGTTCTCGCCCACCACTTGAGCCGCGTATGACCGCCAAGAAACAAACGATTTCCTATCTGCAGAAACGGTTTCAAGAAATCGGCTTCAAGCCGTATGCGAAGCATGGGCAGAATTTTCTGATCGACCTCAACATTCTGGATTTGGCTGCCCGCGTGGCCCAAATTGAACCCAACGATGTCGTTCTCGAGGTCGGTACCGGCACGGGGTCGTTGACCGTGCGTATAGCGGAGCGTGCCAGCCACGTCGTCACGGTGGAGATCGATCCCCACTTGGCGCAAATGGCCGTCGAACAGTTCGACGAGGACGCCCCGATCACGCTGCTACAATACGACGTGCTGCGCAACAAGAATCGGCTACGCGACGAAGTGCTCGAAACGGTACGCGAGAAGATGGCCGCGGTGCCCGACGCCTCGTTCAAGCTCGTGGCCAACCTGCCTTACAGCGTGGCGACTCCGATCATCTCCAACTTGTTGGCGAGTGATCTGCCGCCGGATTCGATGACCGTGACGATTCAAAAAGAGCTGGCGGATCGCCTGATCGCGTCGCCCAGAACGAAGGACTACGGCAGTCTCAGCGTCTGGGTCCAAGCTCAAGCCCATGCTCTGGTGGCCCGTGAATTGGCTCCCACCGTGTTTTGGCCTCGCCCCAAGGTCACCTCGGCGATTGTCCAGATCGTGCTCGACCGCCAAAAGCGCGCGGAAATCGGCGATCTCCGCACCTTCCAAACCTACGTGCGCGGCGTATTCCTCTTACGCCGTAAATTCCTTCGCAGTGCCCTGCTGGGAGCCTTCAAGTCGCTCGACAAACCGAGTCTCGATCCCATCCTGGCCCGGCAACACCTGGGACCGGAAGCGCGCGCCGAGGAACTGACGGTCGAGCAGCACTTGGCGCTGGCCAAGGCGCTGGCGCCCTGGCTACGCGAGCCGGCAGACGCGTGAGCGATTCTGAAGTGCGCTAGCGCAGCTATCGCTGTTTACGGCGGCGATAGCGGCAATACGGCAGCGTTACTCCAGGCAACTGCAGCGCTGCACGAAAATTCCAGTACGGACATCTCACGCTGCACCGCGATTCCGCGCTGCGTCTTAAAGACTCACGTGAATCAGATTTTGCCACTGGTTAGCGTCTATGGTAAAGTGTCGCCTCGAGGCTAGCGGACAAGAAATTTCGCAAGATGGGCCATGCCGATGAAATTTGTTGAGATCACGGGACAGAAGTTAGCGCGGATCGTCCAGGAGAATGAAATCCCCGGATGCGACCTCAGCTCGGTAGGCGTCGCTGACGATAGTGTCGTACGGATCAACGAACAGGGAGACATCGAACTGCGTCGATCCGATTGCTGGGACGTGATCGGCGGTTTGTTGGGTGACTTTCGCTCACGTATTCGTCACGAAACCGGCATGGAGTGGGTGTAGGCTCGGCGCCGACCAGCAGTGCCGAAAGCAGTGTCACCACGCGCACCAAACGTGAATTTCCGTCGAGTACTACGACTGATCCAGTTTGCCCAACTCCGAATTCTTCCTGGAAGTGCCTAGCGGACTGGTGTCCCTCGCGGTCTTCAAAATCGTCGGATCCGCTGTCAAGCGGCGGATCGGTGGGTTCGATTCCCATGCACTTCCGCCATTTTTCGCCTCCCCCACGGCGGCGAATTGAGTGGTGGCTCTGGTTCGCTCAGTCGTGGGGCATTCGGTTCAATGACCCGTGAAGCCCGTTTGATCGGCAACCTTTCACATGTTAGGCTGACGGGGCATTTTGGAAAACTTCGGACCCATCGGTAAACCGATAATCCTCTCTGTTGCTTGAGTTTGGCTCCGCGTGGCGCGAGGCGAGCGTCGCGAGTGCCTGGTAGTTCTAGGCTCCACGGGAACTCAATCGCAACGTTGGACCAACAGAAGCGTGCATGGAGACATCAAGCTCCGTGGCAGCATCCTGGAGTGATTTCGACAGTGAGCCTTGAAACACTGCTTGCTCCGTTTCGACCGCCCACGACCAGTCTTGTTCACAGGTTGAGGTACTGGCTGGAAGCGCAAGGTGATGCGTTGGCCTTTGGCTTTTTAGCCGACGGCGAAACGTTGGAAACGGAATGGACCTACGCGGACTTGGACCGCAAGTCGCGTGCGATTGCTGCGCGGCTCCAGTCAATGAACTTGGCTGGTGAGCGCGCTTTGCTCTTGTACCCGCCCGGTTTGGATTTCGTGGCGGGCTTCCTCGGATGCCTGTACGCCGGTGTGATTGCCGTGCCGGCATTCCCGCCACGGCGGAATCGCAACATGGAACGGATCCAAGCGATCGCAGATGATGCGAGTGCCGCGGCGGCGCTGACGGTGGCCGACGTGGCCGATCGCACGACAGCGATCTTGGATGATGACGCCAGTTTGCGCAACTTGAATTGGCTGGCGACCGATACGATCGAAGATGCGGAATCGGTCGACTGGAAGATGCCGCAGGTAGACGGCGGTCAGTTGGCATTTCTGCAATACACGTCGGGCTCAACCGGCTCTCCCAAGGGAGTCATGCTGAGCCACGGCAATATCATGCACAACTGTTCGCTGATCACGTCGGCCTTCGAAGCGGGCCGTGACGTGGTCGGCCTGTCTTGGCTGCCAACGTATCACGACATGGGTTTGGTGGGCGGTGTGTTGAATCCGCTGTTTTGCGGGCGGCCCAGTCTGCTGCTGTCACCCATGCTGTTCTTGCAGAAACCCATCAGATGGTTGCGAGCGGTCTCGAACTATCGCGTCTCAATTAGTGGCGGTCCCAATTTCGCTTACGACTTGTGCACGAACAAGATCGCCGACGACGAATTGGACGACATCGATCTTTCCTCCTGGAACCTGGCATTCAACGGAGCGGAACCCGTGCGTCGCGAAACGCTGGACCGTTTCGTGCAGCGGTTTGCGCCGTATGGATTTCGCCGCGAAGCATTCTACCCGTGCTACGGCATGGCCGAGACCACGTTGTTCGTGACGGGTGGCGTGAAACGCAAGCCTCCGGTCGTGCGTTGCTTTGACGGCACCGCGTTGGACGAAGGTCGGGTCATCGTCGCGGCCCCTGACGGCGACCGCGGTCGGCACGTGGTCGGTTGCGGCCGCGTGATGCAGGACGAAGAAGTGATCATCGTCGATCCCGACACACGCACTCGGCTGCGCGAGGGGCGAGTGGGCGAAATCTGGATCCACAGCGACAGTGTGGGCCACGGCTATTGGAACAAGCCGGAGATTACCGAGGAGACCTTCCGCGCTCACTTGGCTGACGATCCGAAAACACCCTACCTGCGCAGTGGTGACCTGGGATTTCTCCATCACGGCGAACTGTTCGTGACGGGCCGCATCAAGGACTTGATTATCGTCCGCGGCGTGAATCGTTATCCGCAAGACATCGAAATGGCAGCCGAGCGCGCCGATGCGCGTGTTCGCGCCGGCGCGACGGCCGCGTTTGCCGTGGACTTGGCCGGTCGTGAACGGTTGGTTGTGGTCAGCGAAGTCGAACGGAATTTGGAACACAACTGGCTGGAGATCATCGACGCGATCCGTCGTGAAGTGACGCGAGAACACGAACTGCCGCCGGATGCAGTGATTCTGGTGCGATCGGGTTCGATCCCCAAAACATCCAGCGGCAAGATTCAACGTCATGCATGTCGTCAAGGTTTTCTCGATGACTCGCTGCTGGTAATTTCGCGGTTCTGTTTGTGGGAGGAGACGAGCGAACCCGAGACGTCGCGCACTCGGGAGGAAACGAGCAAAACCGATAGCTCGGCGGCAACCTCCGACAGCCTCGTGTTGCAACAGGTCATGCGACAAGTCAAGGCGATCGCCAAAGAGCGCGTGCGTGAGCTGGCGCCGGATACGAATATTGTCGAGTTAGGTCTCGATTCGCTAGAGCGGATGGAGATCATCAATTCGCTGGAAGAGACGTTTGGTGGACAGCTTCCCGAGGAAGTACTGCCACAGGTAGAAACGTGCCGCGAGGTTGCCGACGCGATCGTGAAGTACATCGGGAATCGCCCGAAGGAACAGCGCAGCAAACGGCGGTACGAAACGATTCCGCCAGAGAACTTCCAGTTCAGCCAGATGACCGAATACAAGCAGCTCAAGCGCAACATGGAACTGCTGCGGCATACCGGCTTACCCAATCCTTACTTCCAGGAGCATCAATCCGTCACTCGTGACACGACGGTGATTAACGGTCGCACGCTGATTAACTTTTGCAGCTACAACTATCTCGGCATGTCAGGCGATCCGAGCGTCTCGCAGGCGTCGAAGGCCGCGATTGACCAGTTCGGTACCAGCGTATCCGCAAGTCGGCTCGTTTCCGGCCAGAAGACAGTGCATACGCAACTCGAACAGGAGATTGCCGAGTTCATTGGCGTCGAAGATTCAATCGTGTTTGTCGGCGGACATTCGACGAACGAATCGACGATCGGGCATCTGTTCGGTTCGGGCGACCTGATCTTGCACGACGCGTTGTCTCACAACAGCATCATT
>JAGQPK010000469.1 GCA_020426755.1 Planctomycetales bacterium | reverse complement strand
TCATATGTTCGATTCGTTTGAGGGCTTGTCGACACCGTCGGAGCAGGACGGCAGTCATTGGTCCGAAGGTGATTTGACCTGCGGGCTGGAATTGGTCAAACAGAACCTGCAGGAGTTCTCTGCGACGGAGTACTATCCGGGCTGGATTCCGGCGCGGTTTGACGATGTCGCCGACTGTCGCTTTTCGTTTGTGCACATTGACGTGGATTTGTACGAACCCACGCGAGACAGCATCGCCTTCTTCTATCCACGCATGAATCCCGGCGGCATCTTGCTATGCGATGACTATGCCATCGGATCGTGCCCGGGCGCCACCCGCGCCGCGGACGAACTGCTGAGCGACAAGCCTGAAAAGATGATGCGACTGTCCGGCGGTGCCGGCTTTTTTATCAAAGGCATGTCAGTCGCCGATACGAATCGGCTTCATGCCAAGCTCTCGGGCAAACCGAAAGCATCGACGCGCCGCGATCAAGCGGCATAGACACGCGCGTGGCGTGAGCCCGAAGAGAGTTCGCCGTAACGCGTACGCGTCGGTTTTCCCCCGGCGATTGGCGACGACTTCAGCGAGAACTGCGGCGAATGCCGTTCGGCGAACTTGCTCGCGCGTGCGAGGACGACAGACTCGTGTAATACGTTGGGTCCGCAGGGCTGGGAACCGTTACGAACTCTTCACGAACGTGACGTGGGCGGCATCGACGACAACCGGCTTATCCGTGCCGTAATCGAGTTCCAGACGACCGACGAGGCCCCATCCGGTGTGTTCGGGATCGACGATCGTGACACGGAAGGCACGTGATTCGCCGGCGGGAACCGAGATGGCTTGTTGCAGGTCGCGCTGGTAAGTTCCGTGATATCCCGTACGTGTCGACTTGTTGTCCGTCGGAGCGAAATTGATCGACGTGACCGCGCCTTGCACGACGCTTGACGACAGCTCGGGCGTATCCACGCTTTCAAAATCACTTTTCGGACGGAAGCGGAGGCCGCGGATTGCGGCAGGTTCGCTGCCTGTGTTGGTGATTGTGAAGACAGTTGTGTTGCCGGTGCCTGCGCGGAATACGGTTTCCGAGACGCGCAGTTGGGGTTGCGGAAATACGTTTGCCAACGCGTCATCGCCGGCAGGCGGGTTGATTTCGGGGACGGTATCCGCGGCGTCACTGGCACCATCCGATGTGGACTTCATTTCCGCGATCGCGTTGGTACGCAGGTCGCTTACGAGTTGATCGAAGGTCGTTTCACGCATCGACTGTGCCAACTTGTCGTCAGCCGCGATTTCCTCCAACAGTTTGTTCCCGTCTGCGCGGAACGTCGTGATCGCGTCATTCAACCCATCGTTCCACTCGCCCAAACGCTTGTTGTGCTCATCAATCGATGCTTGATACTTTGCCGCGAGATCATCGCGTTGCTGGTCGAAGTCAGCCGCTTGCTTGACCAGTTCCTGCTGGAACGTCTTGGACAACTCGTCACGCGACTCGAGCGACTGTCCCTGCATGTAGACATAGAACGCCGTGACGCCGGCGATCAAGATACTGATGATCGAAAGGATCTGACTAAAGGAATCGCTCGCTGGTCGTCTCACACCAGTATCCATGACTACGTACTCCAAACCTTTATTGCCCTGGGGCGCTAAGTCGGTTGGACACGATCCCTGTCGACCACCGTACTTTTATTTGAGCATCAACCTCCGGCCAACAATCCCGCCGTCTTAAATAGAATACCGAGCCACCCGCCTAGGGTCTAGCTGCTGCGTGTGGCCCATCCTGTTTAGCTCGGAAAACACCCCGTAATGTGACTAAGTTTGCGGATAAGGTAAATTGCGTTGCCGTCCGTCGCGCGTCAGACGTTGCCTATCCGAATCACGTGTCCCCTAGCGATGACGTCAATGGCGGTGCCGCTGACGTCAATGCTGTCAAACGTTTGTGCACAACCAACTGTCATGGAGACGAACGGAGCGGCGAGTTGATCTGCCGCCGCAGTCCGAAACTCACCACGTGAAAGCCGGTTTCCTCGTTGAAGATGGCCATGCCGGAGGGAGCAAAGTATTGGCTGATCACTGCGAACGGCGGAAAACGATTCTCAGTGAACATCGTATCCAACGTCGCAAAGAACGGGTTGTCCTCGCGGTGATTGTGAACGTTCTGGCGAACGTCTTCGTTCTGCAGCATCTGATACATGACCTTCAAGCCTTGCTCTGGCCGATCAAAGGTCACCATGCCGGGCGGCGTTGCAGAAAGCCGGCGCAACTTGCTGACGACCAACTTGTATTCAAGCTCATCCATCAGCCGCGGTCGTGTATTGTTGTAGGCAAGCACACACTGTTCAACGGCTTCGCGTCGATTTGAAATGACGCAGTAGTCGCCCACGATCGCCGCGGTTGGTGTCGCCTGGCGCCATTGCGGCGGGAGTTCGCCGCGCCGTCGCCGTCGTCGCTCGCCTGCTGACCCGTCGCCGCCTTCCGGAGCCTCTGCCGGCTGATCCCGATTCATCTTCAACTGGATGAGTTCGACACCACCATACGACACTCGCTCGATACGACTGCTATGTTTGTCAGTGATCTTCTTCAGCGTTTCCGCGAACCGCTTGGCGTCAGTCAATTCGATACCGAGTGTCGTCCAAGCATCGTTCACCGTGGCGTTCGGCGGGAAAAAGGCGAACCGAGAAATGCGACCCGAGAGCGCGAATAGTAGATCTTGTTCGAAGTCGACGCCCAGCGGTTCGGAAATGCGACGATCCAAGAATGCCTGGGTCGAGCCCTCTTCACGAAAACTATCGATTAAGTGCTTGGCGGTGGCGTAGGCATGTTTCAAATCAATGTGCCACGTTGTGTAATTCGCGACATCCGCCGGCACCCAGACTTCCGGTTCCGTCGAACCTTGTGTCAACGCCAAGACCTCAACAACACCATCACGCGGCGGCTCAAGCAACAGATGGATGTGATGGAGTTGATCGAATTCCTGCGTCGACAGCGTCACGTTTCCACCAACTGCTTGAATGCCGTCGGCTCCAATCGCAGGTAAGATTGCCAAACCAGTCGATGCGGCGAAGTTACCCTGGAAGGCGGCGCGCACCAGATTGATTGGATCGACGTACCACTCGAACTGCGCTGGATCTTTGCCGTTATGACATCGTGTTTGAATTGCGCGGAATGGCGGATGATCAGCCAAGCTCACGCCTTCTCCGTTTTGAAAACGAGTAATCAGAATTTCGGCCGCCTGCCGCTCGGTTGTAATCGCGCGCCAAGGTCCGAGCTGCAATTGAATAATCTCGTCGACCGGTCCGTTATCCGTCGACAAGATCTGAGCACTGACCCCTTGGAACTCTTCGGTCGCACGCTGAAATCCGCCCTCGACCAGTTTGTCTTCGCCTTTTTGCAGCACGTCCCACGTCGAGTCATTCGCGTCGGCCTGAAACATGAGTACTGGCACGGGCGGAAAACCGGGAATGCGGAGCATCGCAACCACGAGCTCACCCGGGGCCGATGAAAGCAATTCTTCCACACTGACGCCGGATTGCTCTTTGACCACATCGAGCATCGGAATGACCGATCCCCAAAGCTGTTTCACGAGCGGGCTGAGCTGCGGATCCTGCAGGGCGAGTCCGAGCGACGTATCTTGAAAGCGACGAACCAGCTCCCGCGTGTCGTTGATCCGCAAGAACACGACGGTCTGATCCGGCAGCTGCTGTGGTGCCGTCAAGGTTGCAGCGTTCAATGGGGACAGTTGCGCAACTAGCAGTCCGACAAGTAAGACCCAAGTGCTTGAACGTCCAAGAACGTTGACGCGGTGCAGATTCATCTGTTACATCCTCCGGCAAGCGGAGACGAGGGGTGAGGGCGTTTGCCTAACCCGATCGTCGCAAAATCTCGTCGCTATTCGGCGTGACTAGCTCTAGATTGGCCGCTTGCCGTCAATTTAACAGAAATGCATCTTTTGAAGTGCGATCGCGCAGCGACCGCACTTCACGCTGGCTGGATATCGTGGAGAGCACTGAGTCCCACTTGGCCAAACGTGACTCGACATGCGCTAGTTGTCAGGAAATGTCCCTGCCGGTTCTATGGATCAAGCGAGAGCACACAGCTTCGGCGAAGTTGCCAGGCAAACACCGTCGATGGGAGGAGAGGTGAAGTTCGTTCGCCGTGGCTCGCCAGCATCGGGTTCGGCGGCGCTAACCGCGGCCAACGCCCTTTGGCGAACTGCATCGAACGGTGTTTTGTCGACGCTAGCGAAGAATTCCGCGAAAATGCGTGGAAATGCATAGTGCCATGTGAAGCGGTGCGGGGTTGTTCCTGTCAGCTTACCTAGGCGTCGTGTTAATATGCGTTGACGTCGAGGACTGCTGGGTTCACGCTGAGTGTAGCGACCTTTTGCCGCCGCCCGGTTACAATCAGGTTTCGTACCAATTTGAATGCGACTTGCAGGAGACATCGAGATGCGATGCCGCCAACCGTTCCAAATGATTGCCAGTGTCGGCCTGATTGTTGGCTGTGTCGTCGTGTTCGGGGCGAGCAGCGCGTGCGGTCAGATCAGCTCCGGGTCGCGTTCCGTCGGCAGCACGATTAGCGGTGGCAATCGGAGCGCTTTTGGCGGCACGAGTGGCGGCACGTCGGTTGGCGGCTCCAATTCACTGCTGAGTTCGCTGGGCAGTACGAGCACGTCGTCCGGGGGCGACCGGATCACGCGAACGGCTGGTTCGTTCATTGGTGCGGATAGTGGCGATACGGGCTTCGTCGGAGCGTCGGCGGTGACTTCGGGCGGAGCTCGGGGTGGCACGAGCAGCCGATTCGGAGGCCTGAGCGGTGGCTTGAATGGCGGCTTCGGAGGAATGAGTGGTCTGG
>JAGQPK010000468.1 GCA_020426755.1 Planctomycetales bacterium | reverse complement strand
CCCGGCCAAGAATACGATGTGTCGCTCTGGTCCTTTGACAGCGGCAGTTCGGCTCCACGTGTATCCGATTGGACAGAGGTCAGCGGCCCGGAACCTGTCGCCATCGAAACGAGCTACACGTTTGACGGGACGGAGCCGCCGACATCGGACTTCGCTGCTACGATGAGCGCCAAGCTGACCGCATCGGCAACTGGCGAATTGCGGATCCAGGGAGTTCGCAACGGCGGCACGTCATTCGGAGTCTTCCTGAATGCCATTCAAGTGGTCGCTCCGACACTCGAAGCCGCCATCGTCACGGACATCAGCGCTCAGATGGGCCCGACGGATACGAGTGCCTTGCTACGTATCCCTTTCCCATATCCGGCTGATTTTGCTCCCGACGAACTCCACCTGGACGTCGCGTATGACTCAGGCTTCGTCGCGTATCTAAATGGCACTGAGATCGCGCGGCGCAATGCTCCAGCCGACCCAGTTTTGCCGTACGACGCGACTGCGCAGAGTGAGCGTACGGTATCGGCTGCGTTGACGACGGAACGCATTGATTTGTCGAGCGTCTCTTCGCTGCTTGCCGTGGGTGACAACGTATTGGCATTCCAGGCTCTTAACAGCGGCGCCGGGGACTTCGACTTCCTGTTGAATCCGCAGTTGACCGCGATTCAATATGGCGCGACCACTTCACGTTATTTTTCACAACCGACACCAGGGGCCGAGAATCTGGGCGAGACCTTCCTGGGAGTTGTGGCGGATCCGGAGTTCAGCATCAAACGTGGCTTCTACACCGAACCGCAGTCGCTAACGATTCACAGCGATTCCCCCGGCGCCTCGATCATCTACACGCTTGATGGGAGCCTTCCCACGCCGACGCACGGCACCCGCGTAGACGCCGCCTCGCCCCAGACGATGCCCGACGCCACCGTGACAATTTCCACAACCAGTTACGTGCGGGCGTTGGTCGTGCAGGACGAATATCTCTCAACCGCAGTGGAGACACAAACTTACATCTTCTTAGACGATGTACTCAACCAGACAATCGAACCGGCTGTTGGTGAACCGGTTTACCCTGCAACTTGGCAGAGTACCGCGTACCGCGCCGATTACAACATGGACCCGGACGTCGTCGCGACCTGGGACGATAATAATCCCGCCAACACGGACACTGGCATCCGTGAGGCCCTGTTGTCGATTCCGACGATGTCCATCGTCATGGATCATGACGACCTGTGGGGCAGTCGCGCGGGAATCTACCCACGCGCACAAAGCCAAGGCACAATCTGGCAACGTGCCGGATCACTTGAATACATCGACCCCGTAAGCGGCGATCAATTTCAAGTCAACGCCGGCGTCCAAATGCACGGTGGTGCCAGCCGAGACAATGAACGCACCAAGAAGCATTCCTTCCGCCTACTGTTCAATGAACGGTTCGGAGGTCCGTCGGAGCTGAACTATCCGCTGTTTGGCGACTCGAGTCTGGAGAGTATCAACACGTTTGTGCTCAAGTCGTTCTTTACCGACGGGTTCCCCACGCGTACCGCCACCGGGCGTTATTCACCGCTCGATTCGCAGTACATGCGTGATACTTGGATGCGCGACGTGCGTAACGCGATGGGTGGCCTCGATGCGCACAGTGACTATGTTCATCTCTACATCAACGGCTTGTACTGGGGGCTCTATAGTCCAACCGAGCGTCCCGATGATGCGTTCGCCGCGGCCTACTTGGGCGGCGAACGTGACGATTTTGATATCGTGAAAGATTTCAATGAACTGTTCCGCGGCAACAAAACCGCGTGGAACGAGATGTTCGCTATCGCCAATGGGGGCGTGACGACGGCCGAGGAGTACCAGCGCATCCAGGGCAACAATCCGGATGGCACACCGAACCCAGAGCTACCGAATTACTTGGACGTCGATGATTTGATCGACTATATGATTCTGCATTTGTACGCGGGCGCAGAAGACTGGCCGCACCACAACTGGTATTCCATCCGTGACCGAGTTGGCGAAACCAAGGGCTTCCGCTTCTTCACATGGGACCAGGAAATCGTTCTGGACGGACGGTATCGAGACCGAACGAACGTGAGCGACGCTTTCACGCCAGCTCGACTCTATTCCCAACTCCGTAAGAACGAAGATTTCCAGATTCGTTTCGCGGACCGAGTCTACAAGCATCTGTTTAACGACGGTGCTTTGACGACGTCGAACGCTCAAGCATCCTGGATGCGTCGAGCGGATCAGATTGAAGCGGCGATTATCGCCGAGTCCGCGCGGTGGGGTGATGCGCGAGAAGGCGAGGTCCGTCAAATTGATAACGGCGGTCCGATGGTCACGATCCCGGTCATGACGGTCGACCTGTGGCGCGCCGAACGTGACAACGTGCGCGACAACTATTTTGCACGCAGTCTGGAACTCGCCGTGCAGCGTTTCACCGCGGACAAGTTGTTCCCCACGTTGATGCCACCTCAGTTTGCGCAGCGAGGCGGCCTGGTGGGTAATGGACAAGTGATACTCAGTGGCGATGGGGAGATCTATTACACGCTTGATGGTACGGACCCGCGACAACTGGGCGGCGCGATTTCGCCGCAGGCCATTCGCTACACCGGACCGATCAGTTTGCCCGCGGACTCAACGGTTACGGTACGAGCGTTTACCGACACGTCTTGGTCCGCCGTCGACCAGGCCACCTTTGAAGTAAACAAAGACGCGGCCAGCGCCGCCAATTTCCGCGTCACCGAATTGCACTACCATCCGCAGGGAGATACCAACACGGAATTCATCGAATTGCAGAACGTCAGCGCCACAACGATCAGCCTCACGGGCGTCGCGGTGGCTGCGGGCGTTCAGTTCGATTTTACGGATGCCAACATTACGTCACTTGCGGCCGGCGAATACGTGGTGATTGTCGAAGACCTCGCCGCGTTTGCAACGATGTATCCGACAGCCGTCGCGCAAGTGGCCGGCGAATACGCTGGTTCGCTGTCGAATGGTGGCGACACCATCCAGGTTTTTGCAGCCGACGGTTCGATGATCCAAGAGCTTACCTACGATGATGACGCAGCCACGAATTGGCCGTTGGGCCCTGACGGCGGCGGACCGTCGCTGCAAGTCATCGTCGCCGCCGTCGATTGTGCCGCCGGTGCTGGTAACTGCAATTGGCGCTCGAGCGCCGTCACGGGAGGAACTCCGGGGCGCGAGGCCTATCCGGTCGGTGACGCCAATCTGGATGGCATCTTCAACTCGGCCGACATCGTACAGATTTTCCAAGCGGGCAAGTACGAGTTGACGATCGACGGAGCGGCCTCTTGGTCGCAAGGCGACTGGAATGGCGACGGTTTGTTCATCACCTCCGATCTGGTATTCGCCTTCCAATTTAGCGACTACATCGCTGCCGCCATTGACGGTGCTCAGCGCGAGACGCTGTCAGCGGAAGCTGTTGATCGGGCGCTGAATATCGAAGTTTGAATTGACGTTAGTCATCTGCCATTTTGGGATTGCAAGGCGTTGTGATGTGATGCGAATGAAACCAGTGCTGTGTATTTGCATTATGCTGCTGTCGCAACCTCAGACCTATGCAGCAGTTGCCTCGTACATGGAAATTTTCGATGGATTGGGATTGTATGAAAGCAACAACGGGAGCTTTATCGGTTTGAATGAGCCAGATTGGAACATCAGTGGCTCCGCCAATTCAGAGCTCAACAGCACAGGACTTTCATTTGATGCGGATCCTCTTCCGAATAACATTGAAAGCGACGGCATTCGAATGACGCGAGAAGTCGAAGGCATCGGATCCTTTCGAATGCGGTTATTAATGAACGACCTTGTGTTTGGCCTACCTATTGAGAACCTTGTTTCATACGTGAGCGTCAATTGCCTCGTCGATTTGGACCCAGGCCCAGGAAGTAGCGTTTTCGTTTCACTTTATGCGACAGAGACAAATCTGAGGATGAGCGCGACATCCAGCGGTCCATTTGGTACCGAACCGCACATGTCCTCATTAGCGGTGGGGAGCAATTCTAGCTTAGGGAGCGTAACACGGCTCGAAGTAACGTTCGACGCGTCGCACATCGCTGTAGCGTTGTATGGGGCAGGCGACGAGCCGATGACTTTGTTGCTGCCTTATGATGGGGCGACCTTTCCAGCCGGTCACAGTACGAGCTGTTCCGCAGGAGCGACCGCAACTGGCAGCGTTTCCGGTGTCTTCCGGGAGCTATCGGAGTTCCCTCTCGACGCTGCGCCGGGTGATTTCAGTGGCAACGGCATCTTAGATGTTCGTGACATCAATTTGTTAATGCGACATTTGACGCTGTATGATTTCATATTTGACCTCAATACAGACGAAGCTGTGGACTTCGACGATTTGGCGATCTGGGTTCACGATATCCGTGTTACACATTTTGGAGACTCTGACCTTAACGGCGAGTTCGATAGCACCGACTTAGTAAATGTTTTCCAATCGGGTCAATACGAGGATGAGGTAGCCGAGAATTCGACTTGGTCAAGCGGTGACTGGAACGGAGATAGGGAGTTTACATCGAGTGACCTTGTCGTTGCGTTTCAAGACGGCGGTTACGAACAGGGACGCAAAGCCATCCTAGCCATCGACTCCTTGGTGCCGGAACCGCGTGGGTTGATGATGATGCTCATCGGGATTGTGGGAGGACTTCTCCCACTGCGACCGAGTAGCTTGTCGAGACGGATGCTCCATGCGGATTGTTGCCCGCAATGCTTGCGGGCGACCTCGTGGTTTTCTCAGGCGAAAATGATCCGGGTGCAGTGCGATAGTCTTCCAATGACAAATGACAAATGACAAATGACAAATGACTAATGACTAATGACTAATGACTAATGACTAATATCAAATAGCTAAATA
>JAGQPK010000467.1 GCA_020426755.1 Planctomycetales bacterium | reverse complement strand
GTTCAGATCGATCGTCGATGTAGCATCCGAATCGGCAAAGCCGGCGGAGGCCTCTGAGTTTGCATCGGCGTCGATGTCGATCGACGAGATTTCGGAAATCAGGTTGATGTTCTGGGCCTTCAGCGTTGCCGCACCAATCTCGGTTGAGACCGTCGCTGCATTGACGCCGGACCCTCGTACTGTGACGGTGGCTCGGGATGTCGGCAGTGCGACACCCGAATTGCTGATCGCATCGGAGTCGATGTTGAGCATAGTGGCGTAAGTCGACTGCACGTTGAGATCGTTGATCGCTTCCACACTTGCCCCGTCAGCAAGCTGGACGGCCGTATCGTGTGTGACGTCGATGTTCGACTTGGCCTCTGATACGCCGACCAATCCACCGCTGCCGGACCGTACCACGGTGGACACCGATTCGCTGGAATCGGCCAACAAGGTCACATCACCTGCCAATGAAACGATCTTGGCACCGCCATCGACGTTAAGGTGGTTGCTCGTATTGACGTTCACATCGGCCCGCTGGATTCCAACACCGATGATGGCGAAGCTGTCGCCTCGTGCGTCCGCGTTCCCGCTGTTCCAGTTCTTGGATTGGATCAAGACACCGCCGTTGGTCGCCACGATCGAGGCGTCTTCAATGGTTGTGGTGACAACGGCTTTCGGTTCGGCTTTGGCCCAACTGCCTTGCACGCCCAACAGGACTGCGCCGCCGGATGAAGTCGCTTCGGCAACGGCGCTACCGCTGGCCGCGGTACCATCGCTTTGCACGACATTGTGTAATGACTGAATCGTTACGCTGTCCGCGATGATCGCCGAATGGCTGTCGACGCTCGTGTCAACATGCGGCTCCAAAACTGCCGTTGCACCCGACAGTCCGATTGTCACGCCAAGTGCTCCGTTCTGCCCGACGGCGGCCGCTTTGGCACGCTGGTCCGTCGTGGCCGTAATGTTGACGTCACCATCGACATAGACTTCCGTTGCGTTCCCGATTCGTGCGACCACGTCAGGATCGACGTTCGTTTGGGCCAGCGAGCCAGCCACTGCCAATCCAATCCCTCCGGCCAAGGCTGGCGCGTTGGTACGCGATTGTGTGACCGTGCTGAATGCGGTCACGTCGAGGCCGCCGATCAGACCAACGACGTTCCCATCTGCATCGACTTCTCCCAGGAGTGAACCGTCCACTTCAGCGCGGACATTGCCGCTCATGTTCACCGTGGCGCCCGAGAGGCCAGCGGCGACGGTTCCGAGTGCGACTCCGTTGCCCGTGACCTCGGCATCTCGAATATGACCGGCGTCGACAATGACATTCGCGGCATTTGACAGCTTGACGTCGTTGCCGATTGATGCGAATTGGTCGCTCTCGATGTCGGATTGGCCGTATTGTGCCCCCAGGCCGAAGGCGGCGCTTCCCGCAGCAGCAATCGCATTCAAATCGGTTGTTTCATTGGCCAATGCCGCCACGGTAACCGTGCCGTCCACAACCACGATCGCGTCGTCGTCGATAAAGGCCTCCGTGACAGTGCCGACGGTGATCAAAGTAACCGAGGCACCGAATCCGTTTCCGCCGGCAAGAGCAACCGATCCTGCTGCGGAGAAATAGTCCACTGTTTCCGTTGCGGACACGGTGAGATCACCACCTGCTGTGATCTGCGCAAACTCACCGACGAAGGCTCCGACATCCTGAACTGAGCGGTCTACGGTACCTGGACGCGACAGGGTCGGGTCCGTGTTGGCGATGCTGGTGCGCACTTTCGACGGAGTTTGGCTCGTCGCTAACCCTTGTAGCTCATTCACTGCGTCGATGGCTTCGTTGACTGCCGCGAATACGTCACTACCTACATCGTCTGTTAAGCTGCCTGAGGAAGCGCCAGAGCCGATCGTTGCGATGATAAAGGTACCGGCAAAGCCGACGCCGGTACCGAAACTGAGCCCCCCGCCGAACGTGCCGAATTCCTTGTCGGATTCAGCCAACACGTCGATATTGTCCGTCGCCGAGACAATCGAAAAACTGCCGATGTGCGCATCGACTGTGTTCTGGACATCCAGCCAAAGCAGGTTGCCGCCAGCGCCCAGCGGCCCTAGCCCCACAGCGGCACCGCCCTCGAGAATCAGCATGTCGTTCAAGTCGCGAGCTTGGACCAAAACCGACTGACCTGAGCCGGCATAGTTGGCATCCTGATTCACTTGAGCTTGACGACTGCCGCCTTCGATAATCGCGCGCGTGTCGGTTCGTGCAACGTAGAACGTAAAGACACCATTGAAAGCGCCTTTCACGCCCACGGCGCCGGCCACGGCCCAAGTCGAGCTATTGTCGAGGTTACTGGTCGCTGTCACGGAAGTTTGCCCGCCAGCGTTCGAGTGTGTGCCAGCCATGACGGATTCGGTGACGTTGTTGTTGGTCACGACCAGCGCGGTCGCTCCAACACTCGCCGTACCGAACGTCGCGCTCCCAGCGATCCGCGTGAATCGATTGAAGTCATGCGCATCAATTGTCAGATTGCCGCCAGCGTTGATATCCATATCGGTTACGGTGGCCTTGTTGACGCTGTCGAGCGACATGTACTCGATAGAACCAGCGCCGGCAAAGGATTTCGATTCGCCACCGATACCAATTCCTACGACTCCCGCGTCCACTTCGGTGCTCGTGTTGCTGCTGACCTCGAAGTCGCCGCCAGCGTAGATCTGCTGGATACCGTTGCCCGTCGATTCACTGGTGTCCGTGTCGGCGACCCAAGCTTGCGTGTCGTTAATGACGAATAGTCCATCCGCCGCGATGCCGACGGAGAGCGAACTTCCGTAGCTGGCGGCACCTACGAACGTGAAGAAGTCAGTGCCTTGATGTGAGCGAACAACCACGTCGCCGCCTGCATCGCCTGCGCTATTCACGTCGGTGTCTTCGAGATAGGCGTAGGTGGTATCCGTCAGAATCGTGGGCGCCAAGTTAATCGCGCCGGCGCCCTTCTTGCTGAAACCCGCCGTGACAGAAATCAAATTGAAGGTTTCTGTCGTACTCGCGATGACGGCGAGTCCCGCGATATCTTCGGAGCTTTCGACTCCGCGATCACTCCATGTGGGAA
This sequence comes from Planctomycetales bacterium, assembly GCA_020426755.1. GTDB lineage: Bacteria > Planctomycetota > Planctomycetia > Pirellulales > Pirellulaceae > JAGQPK01. Next base: position 1,800 of record JAGQPK010000467.1, on the reverse strand, counting down.
TGGAAATGGAATCCGCGTCATTGGCCCGAGCGAACACCGTCGAGTTGTCGACGTAGGCTTCCGTCGTGTTGTCGACGACGGTCACTGCCAGACTCGCGCCAATGCCAACGGTTTCTTTGGCGATCCCCGCAGCGCCGGCGATCGTGTAGATCACTCCATCTTGGTCGGCGTGGACGAAGACATTTCGGTCGGCATCGACAATTGAGTTTGTGATCCTGGCACGCGTTTCATTCGTCAACACCACCGTTGAAACGGATCCGCCGATGCCAACTTGCTTGCCGACTGCCAGCCCCGCCGTGATCGTTTCCACGGTGGCCGTGTAAATTGCTGCCACGATGACATCGCCATCGGATGCTGCGATGGACGACGAATCGATCGTCGCCTCCGTCGTGTCATTGGTTACGTTGAAAGAGAGTGCCGCACCAACGCCGTTACCCGATGAATTGGCCCAACCAAGTGCGGCGGCACCGGTCAGCGCCCGAATCGTCGAACTGCTGGTCGCATTGACGTCCACATCGCCGCTGTGCGAAGTGCTGGTGGTGTTGTCGATTTTGGCGATGACGTCTTGCTGAGTGTAGTTGAGAGCGAATTGTCCTGCGAACGCATTCCCTTCGGCGCCGGCGAAGCCAATCGCGGCGGCGAGAATGTCTCCGTCGCTGGTCGCTTGGACGTCCACGTTATTGGACACGACGGTTGTGTCGGCGATGTAGGCTTGTATGTCCGTGGCGACCACGTTGAACATCAACCCCGCGCCAGCGGCCACCGTCGTTTGCTTGTTAGACGCGGCGATCCCCGCCGAAAAATTCAGAGCCAAGACCTGGGAAGTATCAAAGGCATTGACGCGAACGTCGCCACCAATGTCAAAACTTTCGTCGTTCTTCTTGCCTCGCAAATACGCACGTGTACGAGTACTGATGACGTTCAAACCAAAGCCCACGGCGACGGAGGTGGTGGCACCTTTGCCCGCCGCGTTAATGGCTGCCGCGACCGCCATCAGCACAATTGAACTTTGAGTGTCCGCAACGACGATCAAGTCGCCGTCTGCATTGATCTGCGAATCTTCGACATAGGCCAATGTGCCACCGTCACGCAAATCGTTGCTGATGACATTGACTGCAATCGCGAAGCCCATCGCGCTGGTCGATTTTGCCTGGCCATTCTTGGCCTGATCGACACCCGCAAATGCGCCCGAAATTGCCACCGCATCCGCATTGTTGTTGGCAGTGACGATGATGCTGCCGGCTGAGTTGACCACGGCATCCGAGATGTGGCTCAGCGTATTCAGCGAGATGACGTTGATGGCGATCGAACCTGCGGCCGCCAACTGATCGGCGGACAACGCACCGCCAATTGCAATCGTGATAAGATTTCCGCGCGCATCGGCAATCGTCTGCAAATCGCCGGTCAACGTGACGGCGGAACTATCGATGTAAGCTTCCGTGCGTGAAGCCATCACGGTGACCGAAAGTGCGCCAGAAATGGCGCCAACGCCGCCGCCGATATCTTCCTCGAATGAGGAGTAGGCAACTGCCCCTGCGCCGACGAAGATCCCCGTGTCGTTCGTTGCTTCGACAAATAGGTCGGCTGCATTTATCGTGGCGTCCTGCACGTAGGCAAAGGTCCGATCGACCTGCACATTGACGGCCACAGTGCCCGAAACGGCTCCGCCGCCATAGAACTTTTCGGCTTCCGACTTTGTCGTCGACTTGGAACTCCAGCCGGCACCTGTGAATTTGTTGGTCTTATTCTCCGTTGCGACCGCTCCCGCGACGGTGACCGCGATGATCATCCCGCTGTTGG
>JAGQPK010000466.1 GCA_020426755.1 Planctomycetales bacterium | reverse complement strand
ACGACGGAATTCATTGAGCTGACAAACATCAGTAGCGGTCCCAACTCACAGACAATTGACTTGTCTCGCGTCACGATCTCAAACGGACCGTCAGTGCCCTATGTGTTTCCGGCCGGCACTATGTTGGCAGCAGGACAATACGTCGTGGTGGCCCGTGATCCGGTTGCCTTTGCGGCGGCGTATCCAGGCGTTGCTGCGACCAGCGTGTTCGGTCCATTCGTTGGGAGCCTAAACAACGGTGGGGAAAAGCTCCGCCTGGATGACGCTCAAGGAAGTACGATTCTCGAGTTCGTCTATGGCGATGACGCACGTTGGACACAACGGGCCGACGGTGTCGGCGCCAGCCTCGAATTGATCGATCTCAATACGCCCGTTGACAGTCTTTCCAAGCCGCAGATGTGGCGTGGCAGTGTCGACCTGGGCGGCTCACCGGCACGCGCAAATTCGCCGGCGCTGGGTGTCGTTATCAACGAGGTGTTGGCCAAGCCGGATTTGGCTGCCAACCAGGTAGACCAGATTGAATTGCTCAACACGACGAACTCGACGATCGATCTCAGCGGCTGGTATTTGAGCGATACGCGCGACAACCTCAAACGTTATGCGCTCCCGGTTGGCACGACGATCGCGGCCCGCGGCTTTTTGGTGGTTAGCGAAACGCAATTCGGAGCTGGCGTCGATGGCTTCGGCCTGGATGGAGATTTGGGCGATTCGCTTTACTTGGTAGAAAGTGATCGCGTGACGGGAGTGGTCACGCGGTTCGCTGACGATGTGGCTTTCGGGGCGGCTCGGACTGGCGAATCGTGGGGGCTGCCCAGCGATGGCCACGGTCGCTTCGTGCCCTTAGCGTCTCAAACCTTCGGGGCCAGCAACGACGCGGCCCGTGTTGGACCGCTGATCATCAGTGAACTCAACTATCACCCGGCCTCGCCCAGTTCCGTGTCGTTAGCGATCGACCCGGGCTTGTCACAGGATGATTTGGAGTACGTCGAGATCTTCAACCCAACTGCCAATGTGGTGGACCTAAGTGGTTGGCAGATTCGCGGCACGATTGACTACGATTTTAGGGCGGGAGCGACAATCAGTGCGGGCAGTGTGGTGCTCGTGCTGCCCTTCAATCCTGATAATCTTAGCAACGCCGCTCGCACCGCCGCCTTTAGATCACATTACCACCTGGATACCAATGTTGAGTTGATGGGTGGTTATCAAGGTCAGCTCGACGACAGCAATGGGCGCGTAACCCTTCAAAGTCCCAGCACCACAAACGGAAATGCTGCCGTATCGATGTGGCGCCAAGACGAAGTTGTGTACGACGATTCGCCGCCGTGGCCCGTCAATGCGGATGGTAGCGGTGCCACGTTGACGCGAGTTAAAGTGGACGGCAACGGGAATGTGAGTGTTAATTGGCGGGCCGACGTGCCGACGCCCGGACAGTTGACGGAGGTTGACGGCGACTTGAATTCCGACGGTCAAGTGACGGTCGCGGATATCGATTTCTTTTGCGGTGCGTATCGCAATGGCAACCTGAGTGTCGATCTGGATGGTTCCGGAACTGTGGATCTAGCGGATCTGCAATTCCTGTTGACTTACGGATTTGGTTCGACGATCGGCGATGCGAACTTGGACGGCATTTTTAATTCGTCAGATTTGGTGCAGGTCTTCCAGTTCGGCGAATACGAAGATGCCGTTGCCAACAATTCAGGTTGGGCCGACGGAGATTGGAATTGCGATGGTGAGTTCTCCACGCAAGATCTTGTGGCAGCCTTTCAAGCGGGCTCGTTCGTCCCGTTTGCAATTCCTTTAAGTGTTGCTGCTACTGCCCAATCCAATTGGCAAACAGACGCTGCGACGCGGCTGACGCCTACAGCTCACGACATGCCCGCCTTCAGTGAACCGGAAGGCGACTTCGAAGGCACTGCGGGTGTTCGCCAGCGGAACGCACTCGATCAGCTGGCGGAAGTGATGACCATTTCGAAACGAACTGGCGGGGCGCGCGAGATCGAAGCAATTGAGCTGTTTTACGAAACGTATGACGCAGATGAATTATCTGAGGGGTGGGACAACTCCCTTGAGAGCTTGTCTACGACCAACTTGCGATTTGACGAAGTGTTTGGCCTGAAGCGGATTGAATGATAACTGACGTTGGGGCACTGACGTTATCGAACTTGTGAGAGGCGTTTACTGATTGTTGTGTTACTGGAGAACGAGATGAGATGCTTTTGGTGGTCTGCTATGATGCTGTCTTTGGGAATTGCGTTGACCACGACGCAAGTTGCACAGGCCGCGAAGTTTTACCCGATTGACGGAGTGACGGTTGACTATCCGCCAGATGCCGGTGGCGCGCTCTGGCCGGAAAGCAACATGATCCAAGGGCCCGGCCTAGGTTATGATGCGAATGAGCCTCATGACAAGACGTTGTCAGGTGCAAATGGCAACTGGGTCACGGATGCCTGTGGCGCTGGCTGCAGTTATCTAGAAACTTTTGGAGCGCCGACGATCTACTTGGATCTGGGCACCGACCGAGAGTTGAACGAGATCAGCATTTGGGGCTACGAAGCATCGAATGCGAACGGCCTGCGCGATTTCTCGCTGCGTTTTGCTACGGACGCTGATGGGCCCAGTGGCTATGGTACTACGGTGAGCTATGCACCGGACTTCACTGAACTGCTGAACGACACGATTATTCGTCAAAGCATGCCGTTCACTCAAGCGGTGACGGCTCGCTACGTCGAACTGACTCCACTGGAGAACTTCTGGATCGACGCCGAAGTTCCTGGCGGTGACCGGGTGGGCATCGGCGAAATCGCCTTCGAAGCGCCGGACGATTTCGTGATTGACCCACCGCCGGAGCCTTCGGTCAAGTTCTATCCGATTGCGGAAGTCACCTCGTCGACGCAGGACACGGATTTCTATCCCGTTGAGCAGTTGATCGAAGGCCCTGGTGTTGGTTTCTTGAACCAAGATCCATTTCCGCAGATCGGTGCCCTATGGGTTACGGAAGCTTGTGGTTTCCCCTGCGACTATCTCGATGGCTACGATCCGCCGGAGGTCTACTTCGATTTGGGCGAAGACGTATTGCTCAGTGAAATCGACATCTGGGGGTATGCTTCGAGCAATGCCAACGGCGTGACCGAGTTCAGCCTGAGCTTTGCGACGGACGCGGATGGTCCCGACGGATATGGGAGCACGATTGCCTACAATCCGACGTTCTCCGATCTGCCCAACAACAGCACGGATCGTATGCCGTTCCCGTTTGACGAAAATGTCACGGCGCGCTATGTGCGGTTGACCGCGCTCGACAACTTCTTCGAGGAACCGGGTGACGGCAGCAACGGCGAGACGCCTGGCGGAGATCGCGTGGGCTTAGGCGAAGTTGCCTTCCCGATGCTGTCGGCAAGTCTGCCGGGCGACTTCGATCAGAGTGGCACGCTGGACGTTGCCGATATCGATGCGCTGTCCGCTGCGGTCCTAGCCGGCAACAATCCGACCGCCTACGATGTCAATACAGATGGCAGCGTCGACGACAAAGATTTGAAGTACTGGATCGAAGACCTGTTCGACTCGTGGGTGGGCGACTCCAACCTGGACAAGGAATTCAATTCGAGCGATCTTGTGGCGATCTTCCAGGAAGGCAAGTTCGAGACTGGTGCCGCGGCGACCTGGGCGCAGGGTGACTGGACCGGAGACGGAGTGTTTGATAGCTCCGACTTCGTAGCGGCCTTCCAAGGAGGCGGTTTTGAGCAGGGTGTGCGTGCTGCCGTGAGTGCAGTACCGGAGCCCAGCTCGATTATTCTGCTAGGAATTGGCACGCTGTTGATTGCCCGTCGCCGTCGGGCATAGGCGCAGGGCCACGCGCGCTTGAAAGTTTGTGGCGTGGCATGCAACCGCGAGGGGCATGCCACGCCGACTCTAATATATGACGACGGGAATTCTCGTAACGCGTTATCTGACTATGCTTTAAGAGGCCTGGCAGGGAGGCCTTCGCATGCATCACCGTGGTTTTGGCGACGCAAAGAGGCGAGCCAACGAATCCGATTGAGGGATGGAGCCTTTAAGGCACGTCGACCGATAACAGACCGTTGGCGCGTGACTCGGTCGGCAAAAAGTCCGCCGGAAGCCTTTGACGTCCTTTACGATTGGACGCAAGTCGAAAACAATATGGGTTGCGCGAACTGGGTGCACGGTTTCACAATAGACCGTTTCCACAAGAGTGAAGGAATCCCATGGCAGAAGCGAAGATCTTGGGTGATGGCGAGCAACCTGCGGTACAACCAGCGCCGCCGACTATGGCCGATATCGACCCCGTAGAGACGCGGGAATGGTTGGAGTCGTTGCAGTACGTGCTGGATAGCAAGGGCCGCGAGCGCGCCCAGTTTCTGCTTTCAATGCTCCAGAATCGTGCGACGCAGGAGGGCGTTGAACTGCCGTTGCAGTTGACGACGCCCTACGTGAACACGATTCCGTTGGACGAACAGCCTGCCTATCCGGGCAATCGCGAGATCGAACGGCGGATCAAGAGCATCATTCGCTGGAATGCGATGGCGATGGTGGTGCGAGCGAACAAGCGGTTCGAGGGCATCGGTGGCCATATCAGCACTTTCGCTTCGGCGGCCACGCTCTATGAAGTGGGGTTCAATCATTTCTTCCGCGGTCGCGGCGAATCGGGCTACGATGGCGATCAGATCTACTTCCAGGGTCATGCTTCACCAGGTCCGTACTCACGAGCCTTCTTGGAAGGCCGTTTGAGCGAAGCGAATCTGGATAATTTCCGCCGTGAACTGCGTGACGAACGCGGCCTGTCGTCGTATCCGTATCCTAAGCTGATGCCCGATTTCGGGAACTTCCCCACGGTGTCAATCGGGTTTCCTCCGATCATGGCGATCTATC
>JAGQPK010000465.1 GCA_020426755.1 Planctomycetales bacterium | reverse complement strand
GCCTACGACGGATTATCGTATACCGCAGTTTTGGCATAAGGCACGCTGAAGGTCACCTGGCCAGTGATCCAAGGACAATTCGCTTAAGCGGCCATTTCCCTTCATTCTCCCGCGATTACCTAGCCACACATTTCTTTGATAAATGTAACAGAAAACCGAGTCACTATGCTCGGCACACTCGTTAGCATTCACTACGCTGAACGAGCGCGTGTGGGGATCATGCCCCTATTCCGCAATTCTTTGTTCGTTTTCGAGAACCGAGTTTGTTGACGGTCGAACATTGGCATTCTTGCCTTGGCCATCCCCGCTATCTCTTATCACGATATATGCACGGAACGCGGAAGCAGACATTTGATGACATGGTAATCAACCTACCTACGCTGTTAACCAAAGCCCACTACGAAAGGTCGAATCCCGATGAAACTCAAGATCTACAGTGTGCTCATGACCGTTGCTCTCGTCGCAGTCTCATTCTACGCCTACAAGGAGCACGCACGGGCCGAGTTGAATCACCTGCGCGCCGAAACGGAGTTTGCGACGCGACACAAATATGAGAGCGTTCTGCGCCCAATGGCGCGTACGTACTTCAAACAAAGCTTCGGCAAGAACAATCTCACGACGGCCGACCTGTCGAAGCACGGACCACAACTTGCAGAGGTCATGTATAACGTCCCAGGGGCTAAACCGTGGCCTTGGGATGGCCATGACGATGGCGTCTTCGATAAATAGAACAGCGCAGGCTGTGCGAACATCAGTAGCAGTGACTATTGCATTCGTTGACTGAGCGTGATGATCAACGAACGACAGGGCGCAACTAAGGCTCTGCCCGACGTCGACCGACGGCCTCGCGTCGCCAGGACAAGAGTTCGCGTCCGTGTATGGCCGGCCCCCGTACGTCGACACCCTGAGTGCGTTACAATTCGCGTTTGGCCATCGCTGCCTGAGAAGTAGCACACGCGAGTTGGAGAACGCATGGACGAGTCCACCACGCTTGAATCTAGTCCCTTCTTTCGCGTCTACGATCTTCAAACGGCGCGAAGTCAACGCCCCAGCATTCATCCTGCCCCACATCAGAGCGAAGCGCTCCGTGCGTTGGAGGCGTGGGCGGACGCGAACGATGCTCCCTCGGGCGGCATACTCGTGCTACCAACGGGCGGCGGCAAGACGTTCACGGCTTGCCATTTCCTTTGTCGCAAGATGCTGTCGAGCGGATTCAAGGTATTGTGGCTGGCTCATACTCACCATCTGCTTGAGCAAGCGTATTACGGTCTTGAAAGGTTGACGGGCTTGGTCGCGGAGCCGCAGCGAGAATTACGCGCCCGCGTCGTGTCGGGGACGATTGGACATTTCCCGATTCGCTCCATACAGGCCTCTGATGACTTCATCGTGGCGTCACTGCAGTCCGTCAGTAACGCGGTGCGTAACAACCACAAGAGCATTGACGACTTTATCGCATCGGCGAACGGCAAGCTTTGTGTTGTCTTCGATGAGGCTCATCACGCGCCGGCACCAAGCTATCGAGGTTTGCTGGAGCAGCTCCGAGCGCGCGTTGCCAATCTCCGGCTGCTGGGGCTAACAGCCACGCCAACGTACACTGACGAGAAGAAGCGGGGCTGGCTGAAGAAGCTGTTCCCGCAAGGCATCTTGTACCAAGTCACTCCCAAGGAGCTGATGGCCGCGGGGATCCTTTCGCGCCCCATTCTCGAAGAAGCCGCCACGGATGTCGAACCAGATTTCACAGACCGAGATTATGACCAGTGGGTTGGCACTCACCGCGATCTGCCGGAATCCATCGTTACATCGCTGGCTTCAAATCGGAATCGCAATGAGGTTATCGCCAATTGTTACGTCGCGCAGCGGGAGCGATACGGCAAGACGATCATCTTCGCCGATCGGTGGGAGCAATGTGAGCAGCTTTGCGAAGCGTTGGCGCTTCGTGGGGTTCGCGCTGGCGCGATCTACTCCCACGTAGACGCACCTACACACGGCGTGGAAGCCAGGCGGCGGCGCACGGCGGCCGAGAATCATCAAGTTCTCAGCGACTTCAGAAACGGCGATCTGGAGGTCTTGGTCAACATCCGTATGGCCACTGAAGGAACCGACGTCCCCAGCGTGCAGACCGTGTTTCTCACGCGGCAGACGACGAGCCAGATCTTGCTGACGCAGATGATCGGTAGGGCTCTGCGCGGTCCGCGGTTCGGCGGCACCGAGTCCGCATACATCGTGTCGTTTATTGACAACTGGCGCCAGCGTATTAACTGGGCGTCATATAGCCAGCTACCAGACGTTGAAGCCGATGACTCAACACGAGAATTAGGCAAGCGACCGCCGGTGCGACTCATCTCTATCGACCTCGTGCGGCAACTCGCTCGGCAATTGGATTCGGGCGTCAATATCAACCCCGGGCCGTACAAGTCGTTTCTGCCAGTTGGCTGGTATCGCGTTGAGTACTTTGCGTTGGTCGCCGGGACAGATGATGTCGAACCGGTGTCGCAACTCATCCTCGTGTTCGAAGATGACGTCGAACCCCTGCGAAATCTGCTCGAATACTTGAAAACCGCTGCCCCACCCGAATTCGCGGATGACACGCTCGTACTGACAGACGTTCAGGACTGGATTTGCGAGACGCGGTCGCAGTTCTTCGGAAAGGCGCCTCAGCGAGTCGGCAATGGTTTGGACGAGGATATCTTTTCACTGGCGCGGCATGTCGGACAAAGTGAAGGGCAGCTCCCTACCTTCTTCTCGTTCGATGCCCGGAACGATCATGATCTTGATGCGATCGCAAATCAACATGTGGTAATGGACCTGGGGGACCGGGCCAAAACGGCTGCACTCAAGGCGGAGTACACTCGCACGGATCGTTTTTGGAGATCGATCTACTACACTTTCCCCCTGTTCAAGTCGCATTACGACGCGTGCATCAACCGCATATTGGATGCCGACGATTGCGACGCCAATGTAAGTGAGCATCGCCCGACATTCACGTCGCCGGAGTCCGTTCCCTTTTCGGAACCTTCGGATGCGATCAAAGAGAGTGTCAAGTCTCGCGACGGGTATCGTTGCCTTTGCTGCGGATACGACAAACATCGCTCTCAGTTACAGGTCGATCATATTTCCCCGACCTACTTCGGCGGTGACAACCACTTCGACAACCTGCAGACGCTGTGTCGCACATGCAACGGTGCCGAGGGCAAAGCTATCGAACACATTAGCTTTCGCAATCACCAAACAACACTTACATCAGCCCCAACGCGGCTTCGCCAGGGACGTATGCCAAGCGGTAGTCGCGCGAAAGACCCGATTTGGTGGGAGATGTACTTGCGAAGGACGATTAATCTGTTTTACCGCTGCGCGGCAGTTGACTACGTCGAGATTGGCGCACGTGGTGATCGTCTGCGCACTTGGACCGTCGACCTGTTTTCAGGTAACGACCCGCAATGGATCGAACCGTACCTCCGTGGGTTGCTCCACTCGATTCGTGAGGCTCGTGAAAACGAAGGGTATCTTCCGGCGCCCGATACGTTGCTTGTTGACGAGTGATGGCCTTTCGAATGCTGCTTGGAAATACCAGTCCCGTGGCACTCCAAACGTGTCACGATCGCCTTTCGCCCTGTCGATCTTCGACCTCTGCGGCAGGCAACTCAGAGTTGACAATTGAATTGCCCGTCGACGTCAAGAAAGCCTTAACCTCGTCGATGCTGTACGGTGGGTTTCTCAAGTGCAATACCGCATGACAGTTGGGGCAGACGGGCCGCAGGTCATCGATGTAGTTAACCTCCCTGGGGCCGCTGGAGTCCGACAGCCGTAGCAGGTGATGTACGTGTATAAACTCGCTGAATTCGGCACCGTAGACGCGTCCGAAGCTGAACCCGCAGACAACGCAACTAACGCCATGGTATTCAATGCACTTACGGCGGGCGGCGATGTTCCGTTCGTAAGCATTGACAGTAATTCGTCGAACGGCGCCCTCAGAAAACAAGATGGGATCGTCAACGTCAACTTCTTCGGGCAAGCGCGGTATCGGTGGAATCGCCGAGGGCAAAGTGAACTCGGTCGATCGCAGATCTCGAATCTTGTTCGCTACTTCGTCTGGAATCAGCAGAGACCGGTTGCCCCGAAAATTTTGATGTGGGGGCGCCCACTCGGCTCTAGGAATCGCCTCACGTAGTTCGGCGATCGAAATCGGGACGTCAAGTGTTCTCAGATGCGAAACGTCGCACATGTACCCCCAGTCGTCATCCGGCTCAGCCTGCGACGTGACTAGCCATTCCAGGCATATCCCGCGCCCGGTCACATAGACCCACGCGAGATCACCGACCGCGGCGTTCTTACTACAGCTCCAAAACAGGTCAGATTGCTCAGAACGTTCGGGGGTGTAGTCCGGCTTTGTTATGAATAGATATGTGGTCATGGTAATCTTCGACAGCTTGCTGAGTTTCCATTGAAGTACGATGTGGACTTGGAAGCACCCTAGGGTTCTCGCCTCCGACTGTTACTCCAGTAACCCATCGATGAGGAAATCCAGTCCCAATGGGGGTGCGATTCCGACACGGTGTCGGTGACGTGTTTTCAACTACAGCCTCCGCCAACTCGGTCGCAGATTGGCAGACGCGTATGAGGGCGACTCGGTTGCGATACGTCACACAGTTATAGTGCGAGCGTACGGAATGCTCACGCATCTCTACTTCGCGTTACATCGCCGCGCAACCGAATTCGTTCATCACAGATCTCTCAGTTCATCTCAGGGCAACGCGACGTACTGTTTTGTACTGTTTTTGGTCCCCAAGAGTGCACAAATTGGCGATAAGTACCGCGTTGTACTGCCATCGTACGCGTGCTTTGCACATCTTGCAAAACGTTGATTTCCCGCTATTATCAGCGGAAATACGGCACAATCAGGTCCAAG
>JAGQPK010000464.1 GCA_020426755.1 Planctomycetales bacterium | reverse complement strand
CGACCGTCGAAATGAACCGTGACGAGAAAAGCAGCCCGGTCGATCAAGGCCAAAACAAGGAGTTCCGGATTGTCCCCACGAAACCGGCTTCCGGCACGATGGGCGAAGGCATCGATTTGGCTTCCGGCTACTTCCGCTTTAAGGACCGCAAAACGGGTTCGGACGTGGGCACGTTCCTGTTGTCGCAAGAAAGCCTGATGATGCGCGGCGGTATGGCGCGTACATTCGACCTGGAGACCGTCGCGACCGCTGACGCCGAATACGACGTACAACTTCGCTTTGTGCGGAATTACAAACCGTATACGCTGAGTCTGCTCGATTTCAAAAAGGAAGATTACCTCGGCACCAACATCCCTAAGGATTTTGCCTCGACGGTCCGTCTGCAAGATGAACAGCGCGGGATCGATCAGGAGATGAAGATTTGGATGAACAACCCGCGGCGTTATGCTGGCGAGACGTTCTATCAAAGCGGCTGGCGTCCTGATCCGAGTGGTCGGCTGTACACGACGTTGCAAGTCGTTCGCAATCGCGGCTGGATGATCCCATACGTCGCCTGCATGATTACGGTGGTCGGCATGTGCCACCACTTTCTGTTGATGTTGCTGCGTTTCCTGGATCGCACCGCTCGCGATTCGGTGCGAGAAACGGAGGCACTGACAACAGCAGGTCACACCGCTGCGTACAAGACGCCGAGCAGTGACAGCGATGGCAGCCCAAGTGGCTGGCGTCGCTGGGGCATTCCGCTCGGCGTCGCGTTGGTGTTCTTGTTGGGCTTTGCCAAGCTGACTGCGCCGCACAAGTCGGATCCCGACGGTTTTGACTTGGTCGAGTTCGGCAAGCTGCCGCTCGTCTATCAGGGACGCGTCAAACCGTACGATACGTTGGCGCGCAACACCTTGCGGTATTTGGCGGACGCGGAAACGTTCAAAGCCATTTTGCCAGCCAAAGAACTGGCGGCGACGTGGCCCGCCTTTGAAAAGGAGCTTGTCGAAGAGTATCCGGAAATCAAGGGCGTGGATCTCGCACCATATAAAACGGGTGACACCAACGGGCTCGTGAATCTGATTCTCGAAAAATCAGACAACGCCGACGTGTATTCGGTCAGCGAGTTTGTGGAGAAACGACTCTTCAAGCGTCAGCCGGCGCTGCGTTTCTTGCTGGACGTAATGACAGGATCGGATTCGCTGCAACGTCACAAAGTCGTCCGAATCTACCATCCGCAGATTCTCGATCTGCTGGATCTAAAGCGGCGCAAGTATTATCGCTACTCGATCGAAGAGATCATGCCGCAGTATCAGAAGCTCGAGGAACAAATCGCGCAGGCCGATCGCGTACGTCGCGAGAACATCAATGAGCTGAGCTTGTATCAGAAGAAGCTGATGGAGTTGGACCGCAAGCTGGCGATGATCATGAGTTTGCATCGGGCTTTCAGTCCGCCACAGTTTCCCGAACTTCCCTCTCCGGCGGAATTCGGTTCGGCGCACGAAGGCGCGATGGCAAAGCTCCAGGCCTACCGCGAAGCGATGCTGCAACAAGAGGAAATGTTCCGCCGACAGCCGCCTCCCTTGGCCGTAGCGCCGAGTGAAGACGGCGAGCCATGGCAGGCGTATGCGGCGGCTTGGCCGGTGCAGGTGTTGTCAGTAACGTTCCTAGGCAAGGAGCCGCCGCCCACATTCCGCGCCTTGAATGAAGTCATGTTGGCCTACGTGAATAACGACGTGGCCAAGTTCAACTCAGGAGTTGCGAACTATCAGAAAGTGCTCGAACAGGTAAAGCCTGAGGAATTGCAGACAAAGCCGTCCGCGATCAATGCCTGGATCACCAATCGGTTCGGCAACTTTTATCGCTTCGAAACTGAGTTCAACCAGGTCGCACCGTTCTCGGTTTGTTCCTATTTGTACGTGTTGGCCTTCGCCCTATTGGCGATCGGTTGGCTCCGTTACACACAGACGATGAATCGCATCGCCTACGCGCTGCTCGTGTGCACATTCATCGTGCACACACTGGCTTTGGCCGCGCGAATCTACATTTCGGGCCGACCACCTGTTACCAATCTTTATTCGTCGGCCGTGTTCATTGGCTGGGGCATTGTGTTGCTGGCGTTGATCATTGAGTTGTTCTTCCGACGCGGAATCGCCAGCTTGGTGGCGTCGGCGTTTGGCTTCACGACGCTTTTGATCGCCCACAAGCTGGCTGCCGAAGGAGATACATTCGAGGTGCTACAGGCGGTGCTCGACACGCAGTTCTGGTTGGCTACGCACGTGGTCTGCATCACCTTTGGTTACGCCACCACGTTCCTAGCAGGCGGCCTGGGTGTGCTGTACATCGCGCGAGGCCTGTTCACAAAATCGCTGGATGACAGGGTGAGCCGTGACCTGACGCGCATGATCTACGGCACCCTCTGCTTTTCGATCTTGTTCAGCTTCTTCGGCACCGTGCTGGGCGGCCTGTGGGCTGACGAGTCTTGGGGCCGCTTTTGGGGCTGGGATCCGAAGGAGAACGGCGCGTTGATTATTGTGCTGTGGAACGCCCTGATCCTGCACGCACGTTGGGACCGCATGGTGGGCAATCGCGGATTGGCGGTCCTGTCTGTCGTCGGCAATATCGTGACCGCGTGGTCTTGGTTCGGCGTCAATGAACTAGGGGTCGGCTTGCATAGCTATGGCTTTACGGAAGGGCGTTTGCTCGCCTTGGCCGAATCGGTGGTAGCGATGGCGGTCATTGCCGTGCTCGGTTGCTTGCCGTTGAGCATGTGGAGCAGCCGCGTGAGTTGGAGTGACAAGGACGCCGCCGATCCTGCGGCATAGTGACTCGTGTCGCCAGTGCGCCGCGACGTGTTGAGTTCGCCGGAACGCGCTAGCGTCGGCTTTCGCCAGTTCGCCGCAACGCGCTAGCGTCGGTTCTGGGCTGGCGACGAATTTGATTTCGGAATGCCGATTTCGGATTTTTGATTTTGGAATTAAGAAGCGCTGGTATTTCCTTCGTCAATCAAAGATCAACAATCGTCGCTCCTCAATCGCTTTCATGCCAAGAACCGCGGCTGGCGCCTTTCGGCGAACTACGAAATGCGGCGAACTACGGCACCCATCGCGCGCACCGACCGCTCACTTACGCACGTGGATGGAATTGCCGATGGATTCGTTGCAGACGTGACGGGTCGACGTGCGTGTAGATTTGAGTCGTCGTGATATTGGCGTGTCCTAACATCTCCTGCACTTGGCGCAGATCGGCACCGCCGGCCAGCATGTGGGTTGCGAAGCTGTGCCGCATGGTGTGCGGACTAACCGTGTTAGGGATTCCGACGCGGGCGGCATACTTCTTCACGATTTCCCAGATTGCCTCGCGACGAAATCGGCGGGCGCGGTGGGAGAGAATCACCCACGGCGGCTGCGGGTCGCGGACGCCGACGATGTCGACGCGGTCCTTGTCAAAATAGTCTCGGACGACGGCCACCGCCTGATCACTGAGCGGCACGAGCCGTTGCTTGTCGCCCTTGCCATGACACCGGCAGAACTTGTCGGTCAGATGCAAATCTTCCAGCTTCAAGTCCGACAGTTCCGAGGCGCGACAGCCCGTTGCGTACAGCAGTTCCAAGATCGCCCGGTCTCGTCGCCAATAGCGGTCGCCCAGTGTCGGCGCCAGCAGAAAGCGATCAACCTGGCCCGGAGTCAGCACTTGCGGAATCCGCTGCCAGAGCTTTTGCGAACCGAGCAATTCCGCCACATTGTCGACAATCACGCCTTCAAGTTGGAGATACCGAAAGAATATCTTCACCGCAACCAAGTTACGCGAAATGCTAGCAGGTGCTAAATCCTGCCGATGCAGCCAGGCGGCGTAGTCGGATAGATCCTGAATGGACAACTGGGCGACTGAACGTCCCGCCAGCCATTGCGAGAACACACGCATGTCGCGACCATAGGCCAACACGGTGTTGTGTGCCAAGTGGCATTCGTTCCGCAAGTATTCAATGAACGACTCGACCCAACGTGGTGAGGTCGGCGCGGGTGTCTGCAAGCGGCGGGGCGGAATGATCTTCTTGGGCGGCATAAGCGACGGTCATCCGTTACGACGTTCGATGGCACCTGGAGTGACTGCGAGCTATCTGCGAGTATAGTGATACATCGCGTGAGCAGCACGCCAGAAAGTCGCCGAGCGATTCGCAGCCAAGCCTGTCATCGGCAAGATAGACTACCTGCACCAAAGAAAGGAACAACCATGAACATCCTCGTCTCCGGCGGTGCCGGTTATGTCGGTTCACATACCGCGCGTCTGCTGGCAGCAGCCGGCCATGAGGTCTGGGTTTACGACAATCTGTGCGCCGGCCACCGCGGTGCAGTCGCCCCGGGTCGTTTGATCGAGGGCGAACTGAGTGACCGGCCGAAGGTCGTGGAAGCACTGAAGTCCAAGCAAATCGACGCCGTCTTCCACTTTGCTGCCTTCGCTCAAGTGGGCGAATCGGTAGCACATCCGGATCGCTACTACCAAAACAATGTCGTGTGCACGTTGAATCTGCTGGAAGCGATGCGTGAGTCGGGCGTCAAGCGGATGATTTTCTCCAGCACCACCGCCACCTATGGCGTTCCGGACGAGATTCCCATCACGGAAGAAGAGCGTCAGGAACCGATCAATCCGTACGGCTTCACAAAACTCGTAATCGAACGGGCACTCGACGACTACGCGCACGCTTATGGCTTCGCCTTCGCAGCCTTGCGTTATTTCAATGCGGCCGGCGCGGCAGCCGATGGTAAGATCGGTGAAGATCACGATCCCGAGTCGCACTTGATTCCTATTGTGCTGCAGGTCGCCTTGGGTCAGCGTGAGCACGTCGCCATGTTCGGTGACGATTACCCGACACCGGACGGTACGTGCATTCGAGATTACGTTCACGTCGACGACCTGGGTTCGGC
>JAGQPK010000463.1 GCA_020426755.1 Planctomycetales bacterium | reverse complement strand
GCCCCAAAATTCCGTCGTCTAATGATGACTCAAATCTTGACACCAGATTCAACGGGCCAGCAAGAGTAACTTCATTCCAGTGAAGTGTTACAGAAACTCAAAGCTGCTGCACGGTGACTTTTGGGTAATGTTGCCGGCCAAACCTTCTCATTAGCAGAAATGGATTGTTAGGTACACTTTCGCATCTTTCGCGTCTTTCGCGGTCAATTCAATGGCAACTGGGAACTTGGCGAACGACGCGCAAGAAGGGGACGTCAATAGACGCGTTTCCGAAAAAAAAGCCTGTCAGATAATTGTGGTCGCTCGGAAGTATCTCTTAGAGGGTTAGATACAGCCAAATGCCGCAAGCGATCTAAGGAGCAGGTCATGTCGTTTCGTATCTTTGCTTCCGCCGTTCTTCGACAAAATCGGTCGGCTCACACACGGAAACCTGCTGCCGTTAAGCGTCGCCAGTACCATCTGCGACAATCTGGCACTGAGCGTCTCGAATTGCGTACGATGTTGTCGAGCACTCAGTTCGGTGAGTCGCAGGTCATCTTGGAAGCGGAACTCGCAGAGCTCAAGTCAGTCGTGGCAGCGGATATTGACCACGACGGGGATCAGGATTTGGTTGCAGCGTCTTGGCGCGACGACAAGGTTGTGTGGTACGAAAACCTAGATGGGACGGGGCGCTTCGGCGAACAACAGGTCATTACCACGGATGCTAAACATGCACAATGTGTATTTGTCGCTGACATCGACGGTGATGACGATCTAGACGTGCTCTCGGCATCGTCTGAGGACGACAAGTTAGCTTGGTATCCGAACCTAGACGGCGCCGGCAAATTTGGTGAGGCAATCATCATTTCGACACAACTGGACTATCCATTGGATATCGTCGCCGCGGATCTTGATGGCGACGGAGACCTCGACGTATTGTCAGCCGGAAACGACGATGGCGATATTGCTTGGTTCGAAAACCAAGATGGGCTGGGTACATTTGGTCCACAGCAGGTGATCGCCAACAAGAAGTATGTCGTTCAGGTGGCCGTCGCGGATCTCGACGGTGATGGAGACGTCGATATTGTCGCAGCGTCATACCGAGGCTCGGTTGATTGGTTTGCGAACGATGGTAGCAAGGGATTTGAACTCGCTGGGAGTATCGACTCCGCTTCAACTCTTTTACACCGAATTCAGCTTCTCGACGCCGATGGCGACGGAGATCAGGACTTGGCGGTCGCGACAATCGGGTCGACGTCAGAACAAGTGGCACAACTCGCTTGGTATGAAAACACGGATGGGCTAGGCGGTTTCACTCAACGCCACAACATCGCCGGCCAGTTGTGGGGATATGTTGCCATGGGCGCGGCCGATATTGACGGCGACGGAGATCTCGATTTGCTGGCAACGTCACCGCACTTTAGCCTCAACACGAGTCCTCCGATGCCGCAAGTGTATTGGTATGAAAACGCGGACGGCGACGGGAGCTTCGTGCAATATGTCGTGACGGAAGCGACGCTCGGCTCGAGTCCACGTGCAGTGTCCGCGGCTGACCTCGAAAGTGACGGTGATCTCGACATCCTGGCTGGGGTCGGTACGGACATCGCAACTTCTGCATGCAACCGCGAAATAGGCGAGCAAGATTAACGCCTTGGTCGCTTGCTTGCTTTTCAGAGAATCCACCGGTCTACTGGTTAACGCACCCAAAGCGGCATGCATGTTTTGCTGGCCGATTTGCGGCTACACTCGTCAATCGTGAACGCGTTGCATCCAAAGTAACATCAGCCTTTCCCGCATGAACACCTTCTCTTGACTGGTCAACGTTGTGTCGGGTTACTTACATGTCCTGCTTCGACGCTCCCTGCCGCTCGCATTTGCAATTGCGGTCGTGTCGTCGTCTCGCGCTGAGATCTACCGTTGGGACACCGGTGGGTTGATACCGAATACCGTGGGCATCCAACCGGCGCCTGAAGTGCAGTTGAGCGGCCGCCAATTGCAGTATGCGGATCTGCGCTCAGTTGATTTATCGGACGCCAACTTCGAACAAGCCACGGTTCGGTATGGAAAGCTAAGCGACACCATTCTGACTCGCGCCAATCTCCGTTTCGCAGACTTCCAAGATGCGGATCTCCGACGTGCGATCCTGAATCAGGCGAATCTAGAACGAACGGAACTGACCAACGCCGTTCTCGCTTCGGCCATGCTGACTGATGCCAGATTACATTTCATGAGATCTGCTCAAGCAAACTTCACTGGGGCAGCCTTTACGAACTCCGATCTCACAGGCGCGGATTTCACGCGAGCAATTCTGACTGATGCTGACTTCACGAACGCCATCGTCAATCTCGCCAGACTAGATAACGCAATCGGGCTCACGGCGGAGCAGTTCTATTCGACGCTCAGCTACACTTCCGGCAATCTCGCTGGGATATCATTCGCGGCAAGCAAACTGGAGCGGTGGAATCTTGCGGGAAAGAACCTCGAAGCGGCGCGATTCTACGCTACCGGCTTAAACGAAGTGGATTTGAGAAATGCGAACCTCTCACATACGGCGTTCTCGCACGCGTTCTTGCAAGACTCGCTTCTATCGGGCGCGGACTTGACCGCTGCCCGACTGGATTCATCTCAGCTGCACCGAATTGACTTGAGCAACGCCAAACTGCGAGATGCAAATCTGGAAGCAGCCCGCTTAGATTCCACTAACGTTGCCAAGGCTGACTTTTCAGGCGCCATAATTCGCGGAGCCGATCTGAGCACCACGATTCAGTTCGCAGCCGACCAACTCTACGAAACGGCCAGTTACCAAACTCGGGACTTGCGGCGGCTCATGCTCAACGGACAAGATCTCCACGCTTGGCGCTTTCTCGATCAGAACCTTTCATCCGGCCGACTAACTGCTGCGAATCTTACTGATGCGGTACTGACACGCGCGAACCTGCAGAACGTGGACCTCTCACTGGCAAATCTGACGCGGGCGGATTTAAGTGGAGTCGACTTAAAGAACGCGAACTTGGATAACGCGACTCTTGTGCAGACGACTTTCGACGCAACCACAGTCTATAACCAGTGGACAATCTTTCCCGTTGGCTTTGATGCCAACAGTGAAGGGCTTACCTTCGCTCTTTCGGAAACAGGCGACTTTGACGGTGACGACTTCTTCGATATGGATGATGTGGATCTACTGTGGTCTGCCATTAATTCGACTTCACCCGCTGGAATTATGGGGATGATGTTCGACTTGAATGACGACTCGACCGTTGATAACCGCGATGTCGACATTTGGGTAAGAGAAGTGCGACAGACGTGGTTCGGCGACGCAGATCTCAACGGTGAATTCAACTCAACGGACTTGGTCCAAGTGTTTGGCGAGGGCCGTTATGAACAGGGCTCCGTTGCTCGCTGGAGTCAAGGCGACTGGAACCTGGACGGCCTGTTCGACAGCGAAGATTTCGTCGTTGCGTTTCAAGACGGAGGTTACGAGTTAGGCCCCCGTCTCTCAGTGTTTGCGGTTCCTGAACCTACAGCTTGCAGTGGAATGTCAGGTATTGGATTGACGTGTTTTGTCTCGTTCCTCTGTTGTAAACGGCGAGATTCACACGACTGCTGAAGGTAAATAGGACGTCACCCACTAACTTCATCTTCGCAAAGTGATAATCGCCAGAATTAGAATGGATGCGGGTATCGCAAGAACTAGCAAGACAATAAACGCATCCGCGGCGGTCACCTGGTCGTGGCGCAGAAAACGAATTCGCCGGCAGCGGTGGCACTGGCAACCTAGTTCGTGCCGGCCAGGCGAAGCAAGAGACTTGACCGTATTTGCGCGCAAGTGCGGTGCGCGAGGCTCCGCATGGCGTTCGGCAAACACGTGAAATATGGATCCGCAGCGAACACAAGTCGTTGTCTTCTTGACGGCGTTGGGCTTGATGATTCGGTACAGCATCCCGCAATTCGGACACTTCGTTTCCATGTTCGATCCACCGCAAGCCCCTCCCCTAGCAGACATGTTCCCAGCTAATCGAGCGGCCGTCAAGCCAGAATCCGTGGCACATTGAGTGGTGTGCTTGGCCTTTCGCGCGAACTAGACGCCGGGAGTTGGATCGGGACAACCGCGCTGTCCCTCGTACGTTCCGGCGACGAGGCGAAGTCCGGTGTAAGGTCTTACCCGACGTGCCATTCACAATGAATGCGATCCGCCTCGTACGCGGATTCCCAGGAAAACCAAAATCGTCAACAACGCAACGGATAAGGTATGCACAATTGTGGCCACGATAACACCGTTGAAGTGGTACTGTGGCGACCAAGTAAATAGGGTGTCACAGTCTGTGAGGCGTACGATAAACGTAGACACGAGCCCCCGACATGACATGTCTGGAGCGGGAGAGAATAAGTTAAGTATGAATTCGCTGATCGCGCGACTGACGCTAGGCGTCGCTGGGCTTTGCTGTCTCGGGAGTGCCGCCTGTAGTAATCTGGTATACATGTCACACCTTGCCGCGACTGGAACTTCGGTGGAGGTCGCAGACGCTCAGACAACAATCGAGCGTCGACGTGAAATCGCGCAGGGTCTGGACAACGTGGCGGCTCTGCAAATCGGACTATCCACTGCCGCATGGTGGCTTTCACTGTTGGCTCTGCTGCTGATTGTTGTCGTGACGCTGTGGGGGTTCAGTCGTAACCGCCGCGCACCGGTTACGCAGGAGTTGCGACACGCGTAGCAGTGTGAGCGGCTTGGCGGCAAAAAGTACCGACTTCTTGCCACCGCGCACGCTTGCGATCCGCACTTCGCAATTTGCTTAACCCGCACGATCTCCGCGCAAACTCACTTCTGTGAGATGTCGTCGCATCCGCAATGCGCAGTCGCTTCGGCCACTCCCGAGACGTGTCCTTGGTAAGTTGAAGATCCGTTGATGCAGTGACGTTTTGTTGCTTG
>JAGQPK010000462.1 GCA_020426755.1 Planctomycetales bacterium | reverse complement strand
AATCCATCGACTGTATCAACTTCGACGCCGTCCACGGGCCGCAGCTGTCGGAGCAAGCGCACTTGGGCGGCATACGGTGCGATCACGGCGATCTCCGCCGGCAACACGCCGGTGTCAACAATTTGATCGACCTGCCGCCAAACCCATTCGGCTTCTTGACGATTGAAGCGGCTTTCACCGTCGGGCTCCTGCTCTTCCAGCCAGTCGGCCCCCGCCGTATCCACGAAGGTCACCGGATCGTTCATGACGTCGGCGGCGTGTACGTGAGGCAAATCATCGAGACGATGCAGACGCACCGATTCGTCGGCAACTAGGCTGGCGTCGTAGAACTGGAGCGAAGAGAACTCCATGATCTGTTCATGCATCCGGTACTGGACTTCCAGACGACGTGTGACCTGCTCGGCATAGCGTTGAACGCTCCGTTCCAGCAGACTGACGCCAAATCCTTCCGCGGCGGCGGGAATCGATACGATCGTTGGTGGCAGTTGGCAATGGTCACCGGCCAACACAACACGCTCTGCGCGAAGCAGCGGAACCCAGCAACTTGGTTCCGTGCACTGACAAGCTTCGTCAATGATGACCCACGGAAATGTACGATCGCCCAATAGTTCGTCGTCGATGGTCGTCGTCGAACAAATGACTTCCGCTTGATCAATCACGGATTGAACAACTTGTCGCTCTAGACGCCGCGCGTCTTGTTTGAGCTGCCGCGCTTCGGCCCGAGATTCTTGGCGAGCACCACGCGCTGGTCTAGCGCGCGTGTAGCGAGAGGCTTTGCGGAACAGCTCTTCCGCTTCCTTCATCAACTGCCGCACGACACGCATTTCACGATGACCTTCGACTAAGGCGTCGAGCGAATGGTCACGCAAGCTTTCGGCGACACGAGCCGGATGTCCGAGCCGAACGGCATTCAATCCACGCTGCAGCGATCGCTCGAGTAGATTGTCGACGGCAGTATTGCTCGGAGCACAAGCTAGAACTTGCTGTCCTTGTTGGGCAAGCTGGCGAATCAACTCAACAACCGTCGTCGTTTTGCCGGTGCCGGGTGGACCGTGAATGATGGCGAGGTCATCGGCGGTCAGCGCAAAGCGTATCGCCTCGCGCTGCGTTTCATTTAGCAAGGTATCGAGATTGGACTCGACGGCAGCCTCGTTCTTCAGTGGAAAGAACTTCGGCGACCGTTGTCCTAGCAGCACGCGCCGCAGTTCGCCCAATCGACCGCGTGCTTGTTCGACGGCAGCCAGCGCCGCATGTTGCATGCGGCGTGTGCGCTCATCCGGCGAAAGGTCCAAGCGAAAGCGATCCCCATCAGGCCACTCGTCGACGGCCACTTGAATTGTGCGTTGCGACCGTTGACTAACGACACCCATCGTCGCGTCATTGCTGCTGTCTTCCATGTCGGCCAAGACGACCGGCGCACCAACTCGCAAGCGGTTCCACGGCAGTTCACGCGTCCGATTGCGTTTGACGAGCGTCAACAGGTACAATCCGCCCACGGCGGTTCGATAGTCTTCGACGACTAGATCGATCAGAGTTTCACCGGACGCCTCGACATCCCGTTGTCCCGCGCGTTGGCGCCGCTCGGCCAAACGCTCCATCTCGGCCTGCGACTCCATCTCCAGCCAACGATGGAGTTGTTCAAAGTGTTGGCGATCTTCGAGAGGCGATAATTCCGAGTTCATTGATACTTCGATAACTGCGAATCAGAGCTGGCAGGAGGTGGATGGATTGATCGTCGGCATCATCATATACATTGTGCTCCAATTCGGCATTGGCGTTTGGGTATCGCGACGCGTCAAAAACGAGGCAGATTATCTGCTGGCCGGACGCAACTTAGGTCTACTGTTGGCGTCGTTCTCGATCTTCGCCACTTGGTTCGGTGCTGAGACGGTGGTGGGCGCGGCCGGTGCAGTTTACACGAATGGACTCGCCGGTTGTTCGGCCGATCCCTTCGGCTACGTGCTCGTGATCTTCATCATCGGGTTCATTTACGCGCGCCCGCTGTGGCGTGGTGGCTACACGACCTTTGCCGATTTCTTCCGCACTCGCTTCTCGCCGACCGTTGAACGTGTAGCTATTCTGCTGATGGTGCCGTCATCAATCATCTGGTCGGCCGCTCAAATCCGTGCCTTCGGACAAGTTGTCAGCGCCACGACGGGCCTGGATGTCAACCTGGCGATTGTCGCCGCGACGATAGTCATCATTGGTTACACCGCGGTGGGCGGCATGTTGGCGGATGCTTGGACCGACGTCATTCAGGGAGTTGTGCTGATACTCGGGCTGATCGTAATCGCGGTCGCACTGCTGTGGCAGGTACCTACCGGCACCTTGTCCGCGTCGATGACACCTGATCGGCTGAGATTGTTTGACAGTTCGGAAGAGAGTCTGGTGATGCTGGCAGAAGCGTGGCTCGTGCCGGTGCTCGGCTCGCTGTTTGCGATCGAGCTGATTTCGCGAGTGCTCGCCTGCCGCTCGGCGGAAGTAGCACGTCGCGCTTGTTGGCTCGGCGGCGGCATCTACTTAACGCTGGGCATGATCCCGGTCATCATTGGACTGATCGGGCCGACGTTGCGTCCTGATCTGGCGGAGCCCGAACAGTTGATTCCCGAGCTAGCGCGGGTACACCTAAGTCCGCTGCTCTACGTGCTGTTTTCCGGGGCGTTGATCTCCGCAATCCTATCGACTGTCGACTCCGCACTACTGGCATCCTCGGCGCTAGTTTCACACAACCTACTCCGGCCCGCCCTGCCCCGGATGTCCGACCGACATCAGGTCCAGGTCGCACGCCTGTGCGTGGCGGCATTCGGTTTAATTGCGTTCGTGCTGGCGATTCAGAGTGAAACGATCGAGCGATTGATTGCTCTGTCGTCGGCATTTGGCGGCGCGGGACTGGCAGTTGTCGCGATGTTCGGCTTACATACCAAACGCGGCGGTTCACTCAGCGCGCTCGCGACGCTCGCCAGTGGCCTGCTAGTCTGGAGTGTGGCGCACTGGCAAGATTGGTCGGCGCCCTTCGTGACGTCGCTGCCGATCGTGGTCGTTGTCTACTGGCTGGTTTCCAGCATGGAAGATGCGACGAATCCGACCGATCCGACTGATGTCAGACCGATCTGACTGATCCGTCGGATGTCAGACTGATCCGACTGCCCCGACTGATCAACTCAGCCAGAAGTCGGCGGCGGCGCGGATTTGTGCTTCATCCAATGTTTCGTGCGCTAGCAACTCATCTGCCAGGGCAGCGATAGCCGGCCATACCGGTTCATTTGACATCAGCTGATGCAGCTCGCGCGTGACCTGCTCCAACATGCGCATTAAACGCTGCGGGTCGGGCTGCAGCGGCTGCAATTCGCTGCTCGCGATATCCCAATCGGACTGCCATTCAGCGACGAACGCTGGGTGAAACGGGTCACCCGTATAGACCATTTCCGCGACTGGGCCGGCCAGTGCCGTTTGTGCTTTTCGAAGTCGGAGGTCGCGAGCGGAATAATTCGACACGCGCCATTCGACGCGTGCATCACCGTAGCGCGCGGGGCCATCGTCCCATTCGGGCTCGAGCGTCAATTGCTTGACTCGCGCACCACTGATGATGGCGATAATCGCGTGACCGCATTCGTGATACGCCGTTACTTCATCGTCCATCGACACTGCTCACGCAGGCACGTACTCGCTATTCATTGCCAGTCGATTCGGCAGAAAAATGAATCGCCAGCCAAACCGTCGGTTGTTCGTCCGTCGTCCAGATCACGCGGTGCTTCCGGTGAGCAGCGATCAACAGACAATCGCCACGTCCCAGCTTGACCGTCTGTGCTGAATCAGCAAACTGCAATTCCGCAGCACCTTCGACAACTACCACCCACTCGTCACCCACTTGATCGTACCACTGACCATCAGGTGTCACATGGCCATGCGATACGATGCGTTCCACTCGACATTCCGGTCGTGCAATAATCGTTTCAAAACGCTCTAGCGCTGTGCCTTGCGTACCGTCCTGCCCGGTAGGCACTGGGAGCAACAGATTTAAGGGCTCGTCCATCGTTGCCAGTTAAGCTCAACAGGTTGTTGCCAAGTCCGGTGCGATCTGCCCCGCCACCAACGCGTTACGGCGAACTCGACGCGATCTCACTTGTCGGTGTTAGGACAGTGATACTTCCACACAACCACTGCGTGCCGAGTTCAGACAGGCATCCATCACCTGCTGAGTCTTCAGCGCAATCTGTCCCCAGCTTTCATCCACTTTTCCGGACAACACGAGCTGCGAGAAATTCCGAACCATATTTGCTTCTTGTGCGGAAACAGCGTTGTTGCTGTACTCTTCAATGACGTGGGTACGGCGATGCATTTCCATGTTGAACTGACAGCTGTCGATTTGAAACTGGGGACGACAAACGTCGAACCGCAATTCGCTGCCGTACTCTGGCAACACAAAATCATTCAATTGCAGATGCCCTTCCGTGCCGCTCAAGTTGACCCATTGCTGATGTTCGGTCAAAAACGAGCAATAGAATGCAGCACTCACGCCCTGCTCGAAGAACAGTTCACCACTGAATTCGGTCGGTACCGGTTGAGCGCTATCGGGGCGACCACCGGTGGAAAGGAGCCGCCCGGTCACACGTTGCGGCATCTGCCAATTGAGCACCCACAGACAGAAGCGAATGTTGTACCACCCCAAGTCACCCAGGCAGCCCAGCGGTTCCAGCTCGCTGCTCACGCGGATGTTCTCTTGCATGAAATCATCGGGGGCTAGAAAGCTAAAATTCGTCGCCATGCGACGCAGCCGGCCCACGCCCTGAGGACTGTTGAGAATCGCGCGAATAGCTGGCAATCGAGCGCTGTGCATGAACATCACGCCGTCCATGAATTGCACGTTGTTCTGGCGGCAGGCGTCGAGCATTCGAGAAACATCAGCGGCAGTCAC
>JAGQPK010000461.1 GCA_020426755.1 Planctomycetales bacterium | reverse complement strand
GGCGGCACCGGTGACGACCAGCCAATCCGCGTCGGCCATTGCTTTGCCCAAGGCGACCGCTTGCGCGTATGCCGGGGCATCGGGAGCAGTACGGGCCGAGCCAAAGATGGTCACCTTGCGACGGTGCCGATACGGGCTGAAGACCTTGAAGCCATAACGCAGTTCGCGCAGCGCGCGGCTGAGCAACTTCAAGTCGCCGCGCGACGAACCGTCGGCGGCCAGCTTGTCTGCTGATTCCTTGATGCGGTCAATCAGATCTTCGATCCGCTGCCGCCGATCACCAGTACCGGCATCCGGCTTATCGAATTCCGCATCGGAGGTCACGATTCAGGCCAACTCTTGCATCAGGCAGATGGGCGATGATAGTGCTGATACGCAAGGATGACTTCGAACAGGTCGGTTGAGATACTGATTTCGTCGTCGGCGAAATCCTGAATCCAACCCCGGTTTTGGTAAACCGCGTCCGCCAGCGTTTCCAGCACGTCTTTCAACGGAATCGTAACCGTCTGCTGGAAGCCGCGACGACTTGTTGCGACCTGTTCCGAAACTGACTTCAGTTCCGTATCACCCTCAGGCCCATAATAAATGCGCAAATGGCAATTCGCCATGTGTTTTTCCTCGCATTCGAATGACACACCCTCGGAGTCCGCGTCCCTGCGGACACTTGGGGCGAGTCCGTGCGGTCCTTGCACGTCACACGTAGTATCGGCAGACATACTCGCGGTCGCTGCAACAAAAGGAAGAAAAGTCGTCACGATTGTCGTCGCTGTCATGACTAGCAACCATCATGCAGCCGCTAGCAGTTGAACCGTGGCGAATCGGTTGTCGCGAGTTCGCCGTCACGCGCGAGCGTCGGTTTTGTCCGGCGCGGAGGTCGATTTCGGAATGCTGAGTGTTGGATTAGGTAGGATGGGATTGAGCAGGAATGAATCGGCTCTCGACGCCCACCACTGTTCTTCATTCAAAAATCAGCGATCGACAATCATCATTCCGAAATCAACCGCGGCTAGCACCCAATGGCACTCAGTTGAGTTTCGTGGCAATGTGCCCGGTGCAATGAACAGGGACTTTATGCCCCCTCTCCCCAAACAAGTTTGGGCGAGAGGGGAGCCTGAGTCTTCCACTTATTATTGAAATCGACATTGACGCTCGGCTTGAAAACGACATTGAGCTTGCCATCGAAATGGCATGGCAATTCGGCCTTGAAATCTAAACTGAGTGCCATTGGGCTAGCGCCTTTCGGCGAACTGCGTACTGCGAACTGTGCGGCGAATGTCGTGCCGCGAGTTCGCCGTCGCGCGCGAGCGTCGGTTTGTCCTAGCGCGGAGGCCGACTTCGGACTGCTGAGTGTTGGACTAGGTAGGATGGGATTGAGCAGGAATAAATCGGCTCTCGACGCCCACAACTGTTCTTCGTTCAAAAATCAGCAATCGACAATCCTCATTCATAAATCCTCTGGACTTCGGCACCTTTCGGCATGCCAGTATCCGGGCGGTGTGGGGTGTGTGACTAAACGGGGGAGGGGGTACGATCCTTGACAAATGGTGCTATAAGCGCTAGATTGCGCCGAACGTGTCCCGTTACTAGCGATCTACTGGGTCGGCGCCGAACGGAACGAGAACCTCGATTGGACGGATTGGCGAAGACACAACTTGGCCCATACCTTCAAATACAGATTCCAATATATTGCGTGGTCGTCTCGCAGTGGCAGTCGGTTTGTCACAGGCGCGGCGTCTGCTAATCATGCTGAGATCGCACGAGTAGACACGTCGGGGCCGCCGCGATCCGCCGCTTAATGTTTTTTCGCTTCCTCGTTGGCCTGTCATGGTCGGACCAATGGACACAACGAATTCTATGTCGATCGATTTTGATGCGATTGCGCGACAACTGCGTCTTCAAGAACACCAAGTACGTGCGACGTCCGAGCTGTTGGATGAGGGCAATACGGTCCCCTTCATCACTCGGTACCGCAAAGACCGCACGGGAGGATTGGACGAGGAGAAGATTCGTCTAGTTCAGGAGGCGGTTTCGCGCCGCCGGCAGCTCAACGAGCGCAAAGACCGCATTCTTCGATCGATTCAGTCGCAGAATCGGCTCACGCCCGAGGTCCAAGCCGCGATCGAAGCTGCCGCCTCTCTGAAAACGCTCGACGATCTGTACTTGCCGTTCCGGCCCAAGAAGCAGACGCTCGCCACACTCGCTCGACAACGCGGACTAGAGCCGCTCGCATCGGAAATCTTGGATGCGACGCCGGAGAATCCTGTCGACTTGGATGCGCGCTGTCAGGCCTTGGTCGATCCGGAGAAGGAACTGAAGTCGGCCGCCGACGTGATGGCCGGCACTCGACACATCTTGGCCGAGTTGATTAGCGAACGTGCTGACCTCCGCTCGACCGTGCGGCGCGTTCTGTCGTCAGGCGAGCTGGTTAGCAAGCGGATTGAACGCAACCCCGACGACGACTTGGACGATTTGCCCGTTGAGGAAGATTTTCATCGTGCGGATGAGTTGGTCGATGACGAGGGGACTCATGAGAGCGTAGAAACGCCGACTGATACCGCGACGGCAACCGCCGACGCGATCGCGTCGGACAGCAGCGAGGGCACCGCGGATACGGCCGATGTATCGGTTACGCCGCAAGAAGATCAACCACCTGCTGAAGCGAACGCGGCAGCGACGGACGCGGGCACCGCAGCGACTGATGCGGAGTCGGGTGACACGTCGTCTGAAACTTCGGACGAGGGCATAGACGCAACTAGCGAGGCGAGTACTGAGGCCTCAGCAGACAGCGCGCCGCCGGAAGGCGAGAACGCGGCTACGGATGCCGAAGCCGCAGCGAAAGCCGAAAAGTCCAAGCTGGAGAAGGCGGAGAAAGTCGCTTCCGTACTTGCTGCCAAACGGGCGGCGGCGGAGGAACGACGGGCACAACGTCGCGAAGCTCGACATCGCAAGCGTCAGAAGCTCGAGCAGTCCTTCAAGGATTATTTCGACTACAACGAACCGCTCAAGAAGCTCCCGCACTACCGTGTGCTCGCCGTGAATCGAGGCGAGCGCTGCAAGGTACTGCGGGTCAAGATTCAATATGACGCCGCTACGTTGAAGTCAGATGTGGAAGCGGTGATCAAGGCCAACGAGCACCCGCATGCGGAGTTGCTACTGGACGTTGCCCAAGACACCACGACCCGTCTGGTTGTGCCCAGCATCGAGCGTGAGATTCGTCGTGAGCTCACCGAGCGGGCCGAATCGCATGCAGTGAAGGTCTTCGCACAGAACCTCCGCAAGCTGTTGTTGCAGCCGCCGTTGCGTGGGCGGCGCGTGTTGGCAATTGATCCAGGTTTCCGCAGCGGCTGCAAATTAGTTGCACTGGACGAGTTCGGTAACGTACTCGGCCACACGTTGATTCACGTCATCGGTGCGGCGGAACGGGTGCAGCAGTCACGCACACGTTTGACCGAACAAATCAAGTCGAATGGGATTCAGGTCGTCGCCATCGGCAACGGCACCGCTTGTCGCGAAACGGAACAGATGGTCGCCAGCGTGCTGAGCGACGAATTGGCCGGGCACGACGTCAATTATTTGATCGTCAATGAAGCGGGTGCCAGTGTGTACTCGACGAGCCAGATTGGTCGTGAGGAATTGCCACGCTTTGACGCCACGGTTCGGGGTGCGGTTTCGATCGGACGTCGCGCCTTGGATCCGCTGTCGGAGCTCGTCAAGATTGACCCAGCCAGCATTGGTGTCGGCCTCTACCAACACGATGTGAAGGCCAAGCATCTCCGCACGTCGCTTGATGCTGTCGTCGAGAGCTGCGTGAACTACGTCGGCGTCGATGTGAACTCTGCCAGTCCAGCATTGCTGGGGTACGTGTCGGGACTCAATCAATTGACCGCGCGACGCGTCTACGAATATCGACAGAAAAACGGGCCGTTCCGGCATCGCGATCAGCTCAAGGAAGTTCCCGGTGTTGGTGAAGCAACCTACGTCCAAGCGGCGGGATTTTTGAAGATTCCCGGTGGCGACAACGCGCTGGATGAAACCTGGATCCATCCGGAAAGCTACGAGATCGCGCAGCGCGTGCTGCAAGTAATTGGCTGTTCGCCCGAGCAACTCGCATCGCTGCTGAAGGCACGTCGTGCCGCGACTGCACCGCCTGCCCCGCAGGTTGCCAAGGCGGAAACGGCCACCAACGCGCCTCGCTCGGCTTTCAGCGCGGGATTGGACTTGGACGCCGACGCAACCGAGACCAGCGAACCGGCTGACTCAGCGCCATCCGATGAGTCCGTAGCTGGTCCGGCCGACGGTGTCGTGCCGGAAGCCGCGACGGCTGACAGCACGACTGCTGCCGACGACGCGGTAGCCGCCGAGGCGACTGACACGGTCGCCGAGGTCGTTGCTGGCGAAGCGACTGACGCGATAGCCGCAGAAACGGCTGACGTCGCACCGCCTGCCGACGAAGCTGGGGTATCCGATGGAGCAGCGAGCACGGAGGTTGCCCCCGTAGAGCAAGCGGCGGGCAGCGGTGCTGACGCGACTTCCGATACGGGAATTCAGGCCATTGCGGACAAGCTGGCCGCTCTGGATGTTGAGACGCTGGCCGGCGAACTGAACGTGGGCACTTTGCTGCTCAAAGATATTCTGGCGGCCTTGGCACGACCAGGCCGCGACCCTCGCGAGGATCTTTCGCCGCCGGTGTTCCGTCGCGAAGTTCTGAAACTCGAAAACTTGAAGCCGGGTATGCAGCTCTCTGGTACCGTGCTGAATGTCGTCGACTTTGGCGCGTTCGTGGATATTGGTTTAAGCGACAGCGGCTTGATTCACGTCAGCCGACTCGCCGATCGATTTGTCAGTGATCCGCACGAAGTGGTTAGCGTTGGCGATATCCTCAACGTGTGGGTTGTGGAGGTGGACGAGAAACGGCG
>JAGQPK010000460.1 GCA_020426755.1 Planctomycetales bacterium | reverse complement strand
GTTTGATGCAAATGGGCCAGCAAGCCAGCAGTCGATGCGCCGTGCCAACGAGAACGAACTTGGTTGGCCAGTTCTGCGATCAGGTCGTTGACCTTTTGTTCGTTGGCATCCTTCATCGCATGTCGAGACATGGCGACTGCGGCGGACAATAAGCCGCGAGTGGTGTCGAGTCGCGGGAGACACTTCTCAAACCACTCGTAGGCCGTGGGGTCGCAATGTTTGGGAGCGTTAATTCGAGTCATGTGAGTGGACGGGTTTCGCTGGAGCCTCAGTACCACGCGGTCGCATCAGGAACAGGCCCAATACGGTCAGGACGACGCCAATTGACAGCGTATACGTCCACGGCTCATGAAACAACAGGACCCCCGATATCGCCGCGATCGCGATTTGCGACGCGCTGAGCGCATTGACAAACAGCACCGAGGCGACCCGCAAGGCAACCGTCAGGGTGGCAAAGGCGACGACATTGAACAGGCCCGCCGCGCCGAGCACGGCATAGTCCTGCCATTGTGTGGTATGCCAAAGCTCGGTTCCAAATCGCGCGAAGACGATCGATCCAAGTGAACAGAAGCCAACGAGTCCAATGATGAACAACGTCGTGGTGATCGGTGCGCCCTGCTTCGTGTGATGACGCAGTGTGACTCCGAGCACGCTGTACGAGGCGCCGGAAACGCATGCGGCGCATATGCCCAAGAGGACGTGACTCCATGTGGCCAGTGTCGTCGTGTCCGCGGCCTGAACGGCGTTACCCGCCCGTTCTGCTCCGAATGCCAGTACGGTGATGGCGGCGATCAGCGCCACGGCTGCACCGCCGAGCTGCTTGCCGGCGCGATCTCCCAGGAAGACATGGCCCATGATCGCGCTGGAAATGATCTGCGAACCTGTCGTCACGGGAACGGCGAGCGCAATACCGACGACGCCCAATGCCCATTGAAAGAGAATATTGCCGCCGAGCTGGCCAAATAGTCCCGCGACGCAGATCGCTCCGATCGTGCGCAGGCCCACACCGACTTGCTGGCCCTGCGAGGCACGCCAGAGCAACACACTGCCTAGCACAACGATCAGCGGAATCGACTTGAGCTGCGAAACCCAGACTGGGTCGAGATGAGTCGCTCGGCGCAAACAGATGTTCGCCCCGGAATAGCAAATCGCCGAAACAATGCCGTAGAAAAACGCCGCGCGGGTACCTGCCATGAAGCTACTGCGAAAGCCGAGGAAAAAACTGGCCGCCGAGCGGTGTGCCGGGTGTAAACGCCGGAACGCCTGCCAACAGTGGCTCGTTGGATTGCGAGCAAACGCCGTCGCGTACGACATTGATCACGGTGGCGCGACGCGGTCGCGTCGTACGGTTCTCACGCGATCCATGTACCATCAGCGGATGATGAAACGTGGCATAACCGACTGGCATTTCCACATTGACTGGCGTTTGAAATTGCTCCCATTGTTCGTCATTCAATACGTCGCGTATCGAATTCATGTCGCCGGCAAGTCCCGTGATGGGCAACAGCGGCCACTGATGACTGCGGGGGATGTACTGTACGCAACCGTTTTCTCGGTCGCTCGCATCCAACCCAATCCAGCACGTTAGATGGGCCATCGGTGCGGTACGCGTCCAATACGAATAATCCTGATGCCAGGCAACGACGCCGCCGTGCTGCGCTGGTTTGCAAAAGAGTTGATCGTGCCAAAATCGAACCGGACCGCCGAGCAGTTGCTCCGCCACACGTACAAACTGTCGACTCCACAGCAGGTCATGGAATGCTCGACCGATTCGCCAGGCGCCAAGTGCATGGAACAGTACCGTATCTGGATTGGACGATTCGTTTGAGTGATATTCGTACCAGAACTCTTGGCCGGCGTGGCTGCCCTGGACGAAGTTAGCGAGCTCCTCGCGGAGCGCAGAAACTTGCTCAGCACTAAGCAGCTCAATGCCACTCAGGTACCCTTCGCGCTGATAGAATTCGATCTGCTCCGGAGTCAGCTCAACCACACATTCGTCCGTGGCGTCGAACAGATCTGTCAGCCGCGAGTGGTAATGTGACAGGTCTTCGGCTTGAGACACAGCTCATTCCTTCAAACTTACAAGAGAAAACAGGTGATACGATGCGGCATCAGTGGCAAGTCAACACAAGCAGCCGTGACGGTTTCTGGCTAGCGCAGCAACGATCAGGCTATCGAAAGCCGAGCCTTCTGGCAAAGGGGGCGACGATCCTGACGCTCGCCTTTTTCTGTCTGTGTACCATGGTTGCTGCGGCAGAGGACCCGGAAGTGATTCGTCTGTGGGAGGGCCCGGCGCCGGGAGCAAACGGTGAAGCCGAAAAGGACATTCCGCGCTTGCTTTTACATCGCGCGACGGAACCGGCCGCTGCCGCGACAGGTCGTACGGCGGTGCTGGTATGCCCAGGCGGCGGCTATGGCCACTTAGCAATGGGGCATGAAGGCCAAGAGATTGCCGCCTGGTTTAACGAGGTCGGTATCACTGTTGGTATCCTCGACTATCGACATCGTGGCAAAGGCTATGGGCACCCTGCCCCACTGCAAGATGCGCAGCGCGGACTGAGGCAGCTCCGTGCTCACGCCGCTGACTGGGGACTCGACGCGAATCGCATCGGCGTCATGGGCTTCTCGGCAGGTGGTCACTTGGCATCCTCTCTGGGCACTCACTTCGATGGCGGCAACGCCGATGCCGCGGATGGCATCGATCGAGTAAGTTGCCGACCCGATTTCATGATTCTATGCTACCCCGTCGTCGCCTTGGGCGAACCGTTCACTCATCGCGGCTCGCAAGTCAACCTGCTGGGCGAAGAGGCCTCCGCAGAATTGGTTGCGTCGCTCTCAAATGAAAAGCAAGTCAGCGCCAATTGTCCTCC
This sequence comes from Planctomycetales bacterium, assembly GCA_020426755.1. Lineage (GTDB taxonomy): Bacteria > Planctomycetota > Planctomycetia > Pirellulales > Pirellulaceae > JAGQPK01. The sequence continues at coordinate 2,067 of JAGQPK010000460.1, read as the reverse complement.
GACTTTCCTGTTTCACACTTCGGAGGATCAGGCCGTCCCCGTGCGCAACAGCACCGCTTTCTACGATGCACTGATTGCCGCGAACGTCCCGGCCGAGCTGCACGTCTTCCAAAAAGGTCGCCACGGGATCGGCCTAGGCCGCAACGTCCCCGGCTCGTCAGCGTGGCCCGAAGTCTGTCGGACGTGGCTACGCGTCAATGGCTGGTTGGAGTAATTTGGCCAGTTACTCGCCAGCCACGGCTCTAGTTCGCCGAAAGGCGCCAGCCGCGGTTCTCCGTATGGTGAACTCAGCGCCGGAGCGGAACCGACGCTAAAGCGTTGCGGCGAATTGATCGTGCGTTTCGGCGGAATAAACTGCGCTATAGCGAAATAGCGTGCGTGGCAGCGAACCCATTTTTTTTCAGAATTGAGGACGCCCACATCTCGCCCATTTGTCGTTCTGGACGGTATGCTGTTGCCGCGATCAGCGAAGTGCGACCTTCCGCAAACTGATCGTTTCGCTACCAGGAGCAGCAATCATGCGCGTCCCGACTGTCTTCAACTCATTCGCCGTCCTCACGATACTGTGCACTCTAGGCAATGTGCAGACTGGTAACGCAGTCGCTGCGGATGCGCCGCCCAAGCCCGCGACGGCCAAGGTGACTCGCGAGCTGCTCGACCTGCGCAAGTTGCCACAACTTGAGGTTGTGCAGAAGATCGAACTATCGCCGACGTATGTTTACAGCTCGGTGAAGGGACGTGTCTCATCGGCCGTCGCTTTCTATCAGAACGAACTGCAGGAAGCTGGCTGGAAAGTCGTCCCCACGTCGATGCCCGACAGTCCGCAATATCGAGATCTATTGCTAAGCAAAGACGGAAACTATTTGCGGCTGATGGTTGGTGAAAGCGGCGATGAGGGCGTCGTCGGCGTGGGAATCTCACTGCTGGGCAATGTCGATCTGCGGAAGTTGCCCCGACTCGATAACCGACCGCTCAACAAGACGAATTCGCCCATCAATGCCAACTATAACACCCCCAAGAGCATCCTCGACGTCGTGAAATTCTGCCGCGCTGAATTCGCCAAGCAGGGCTGGCACGAATACGTTGGCATGACGCCGAGTCCGATCGATGTGCCGCATTATAAGCAGCTCGACTTCATGCAGAATGGCGTGCGAGTAATGGTCAGTGTGGTGCGCAGTCCGCAGCTTCCCACGCAGGAGACGATCGTTTCCTACATGTCAAACCATGTGCTCCCCTACGACGTGCCGCTGTTGTCGGACGCCACGAATTTGAAACTCGATCCGATCTCGAATCATGTTGAGTTCATCACGCAGAGCAAAGTTAAGTCGGTGGAATCGCTGTACCGTGAAGTAGCGCCGTCGCTCAATTGGCAGCTCCGGACAGATGAATCTCGCAGCAACGAAACGAGTGCAGCGCTCTTCTTTGTCGATGATGGCGACCACGGATTTGCGGCGGCGATCACGCCGGCCAAAGAAGGCGGCACGCGTGTCGCCTTGGATCGCATCAGCTTTCAGGAAGAGCCACCAGCGGAAGACCCGCCCGCCGAAACTCCACCTCCAACAGCAATAGCCGAGTCGGACGAACGCCTCACGAACGAGCTAAATGCGCTTGGCAATGAACTCCAACAAGAAATCCAGAATGCGGTCAAGCAAGAACTCAAGGGACTCAAGGGGCTTCCGACGGATAGTGGCCTCCCTGTTGACTTGAATTCGTTGCTGGAAGACGCCACGAAGATTCTGGATGAAGTCGCTGGCGAAGACGAGGATGCGATTGATGAATCTACCACGAATGATAAATCAACGGCCGCTGTCAACGAGCTATCAGATGAGCAACGTCAGAAAATGGTGGCTGACGACAAGGCGCTGGCAGGACTCGCGGTAACCGCCTCGGAGTGCACGGTGACATTCGACGGAAAGCAACATCGTTTGACGCACAGCGTTGCCTTTCGCAGTACGACGGGTACGCCCACGATCTTCTTCAGTGAACAGCCGTTGAACGTCGATCGCATTCGTCGCACACTGGCGAAGCAACAAGATCCGAGTTTATCGGATTCGATCGGCAAATCGA
>JAGQPK010000045.1 GCA_020426755.1 Planctomycetales bacterium | reverse complement strand
ACAGCCGGCACATCGGGCCGATTCACGTTGGCGAAGTTGTCGGCCACGTCGAGTACATTTTTTTGCCGGCCGAAACATGGTCGCGATTTGGCGTGTATCGGGACTAGATTTTTGTCTGAAACGTGGGCTTCACCGAAAGCACGACGGCCAGCCGCCAATCGACCGAGGCGGGCTCCACCTGCGCAGGTTGGCCTGTCATCGAACGACGCCTCTATCGGGTGGAGCGACGTCGTTGACGTGGGAATAGCTGCCCCGGAGCGACGAAATGCCCAATTAACCAATGACGGTTCGTCCTTGTGCACGAACGGAAGAGCCATGTGGGCGTGTAGGCATCGAATACTCAACAGCAGCTGCGTCTGGGAAAAAGTTGCTCACAACGAGTTTCAAGAAAACTCAAACTTGTTGGAACCGATTCGTCGGCGTTTCGGAATAGGTATCATGAATGCCGCCATGCCTAATTCCTCCAACTATGACACCGACGCTTTGGTTCAACTGGCCGCAAGTGGAGACATGCGGGCCGTCCAGCACTTGATGGACCGGCACCGGAACCAACTGCGTCGCATGGTCGACGTTCGCCTCGACCGGCGAATCGCGCCGCGTGTTGACCCTTCTGACATCGTTCAGGAAACGCTGCTCACAGCGCATCAACGGCTGAACGAGTACCTAACGACTCAGGCGGTGCCCTATTATGTTTGGTTGCGACAACTCGCAACTAGCCGGCTAATCGATTTGCACCGACACCATCTTCGTGCGCAACGTCGCTCGGTCGCAAGAGAGCATCAATGGTCCCCCACTTCTGTTTCTGATGAGTCGGCGCTTTCAATCGTGAACCAGCTTCCCGCCGCTGAGTTTTCGCCGAGCGAGCTTGTCCTGCGAAAAGAGCTGTTGAGACGAGTTCGTCAGGCGATGGAGCAGTTGTCGACGACTGACCGTGAGGTCCTAATCATGCGGCATCTGGAGGAGTTGAGCGTACGTCAGGTCGCAGAGATCTTAGACATTTCCGAGGGGACCGTTAAATCGAGACATTTTCGCGCCCTGTCGAAACTCCAAAGGCTGCTTGGTAATGAATGAGTCGAAGCACGATCTTCGTCTGGAAGACACCACGTCGATTCCCGCCGAACTTCTGGAGCATTTCGATCAGCTGCTGACCTGTCTCCTGGATAACGATCGCGCCGGCGCGGAGCGGTTGCTGGAGTCGCACCCAGAACACGCAGAGAAGCTCCGGCAAGTGATGCCGGCTATGGAGATCATGGCGTGTCTGAAGGAAATCGACGCAAGTTCGTTGCTCGGCGCTCCGAGCGGTGAACAAATCCCCGCTGCCGTTCAACCAATAGACGAAGCGGTGCTTGGCGATTTTCGCTTGGTCCGCGAGATCGGCCGCGGCGGCATGGGGATCGTCTACGAAGCCATTCAATTAAGTTTGCAGCGCCGCGTGGCGGTGAAAGTCCTGCCACTGGCAGGGATGATCGACCCTCGTGCGATGGCGCGATTCCAAAACGAGGCCCGCGCCGCGGCCACCTTATTCCACGCTCACATTGTGCCTGTCTTGTTCGTGGGTGTCGAGCGAGGCGTTCACTTTTACGCGATGAATCTTATCGCCGGACAAAGTCTGGCCGCGATCATAACGGCTACGCATCGTTCGCCGTCGTCGCCTGATGACACACCCAAGCCGAATGAGCCGGTGACACCGGGGCAGCTTGAAACACAGCCGATTGCCGCGGCAAGCACGCTTCGAGTCGATCTTCCGCGTGAGTTCGCTCGACATGTGGCCGAGATCGGATCTCAGATCGCTAGTGGACTGCATTTCGCCCACGAACACGGCATCGTGCATCGTGATGTGAAGCCGGGAAACATTTTGTTGGACGACCAAGGCAAGGCATGGGTCACCGACTTTGGCCTCGCACGTCTCGAATCGGATCCTGGGGGCACCGCGACGGGCGACGTTTTGGGCACGTTACGCTACATGAGCCCCGAGCAGGTCTCTGGGCGAACAGCAGCGGTAGATCAACGGACCGATATCTATGCGTTGGGCGCAACCCTTTTCGAACTTGCCACCGGCCAACCCCTATTCCCAGGCCGCGATCGGCACCAACTGACGCAAGCTATTCTAAATGACGCGCCACCGGCTCCCCGCACGTTGCAGCCATCGCTGCCCCGAGACCTGGAGACGATCATCCTAAAGGCCGTGGAAAAGGAGCGTCAGGATCGCTACGCGACGGCCGATGCGATGGCTGAAGATCTAAGGCGATTTTGCCGTGACGAATCGATCCAAGCGAGACGCCCCAGCGCGCTGTCGCTTATCGCAAAGTGGACGCGTCGCCACGGAACGATGTTGCAAGCGATCGTGGTCACGCTATTGTTTTGCGCCACCGTCGGGGCCCTGTTCGTAGCGCGCGCTTGGCGTCGCGAACGGCAACAACGTGTCATCGCGGAAGACCACTTGGCTTTGGCGCGTACAGCCGTCGACAAGATGTATACCAACGTTGCAGCAAACTGGCTTGCGGACGAGCCCGCACTCTCCACGTTACAACAACGATTCCTACGCGACGGCTTGTCCATTTACGAGCGGTTGGCTGAGTCAAGCAGTGACGATCCCTCGCAGAGATCCCATGCCGCGATCGCGCACCGCCGCATCGCGCAGATTCAATCTGCACTCGGCAACGATACCGCTGCCGCTCGTTCCCTCGATCGATCGATCACCATCTTGGAAAGCCTGCTGACGGATGATCCGGCAGACGCGGCGACGATAATCGGTCAACTCATCAGCTACAACCAGAGCGTCGCTCTGACCTACCTCCAAATTGGCGATCTGGAAAACGCCCGGCGGGCAGCGGACCGTAATGAACCTCACCTGAACGTCCTTCGCTCTAGCGGCTCATCGGACAATGGACGCAAACGGAGTGATCTGCACCAGCAATACGTTCAAGCCGCCGTACACGCTGGACTTGAAGACTACGAAGTGGCCGAGGAGCTCATCCGTCAGGCGGTGGCGGGGATGGCGAAACTTCAACGTGACTACCGCAACGATTTCGAGTTCGCGCTACAGCGGCTCAACTACAGCTACCTGCTTGGAGCGATCCTGCGCGAGCGGAGCGAGTTGGAGGAAAGCCGCCAGGTTTGCGAAAGAACGCTCCGAACTTGCCAGCACCGCGCTGGCCAGTATGACGATTCGCGCGAACTTCACGAACTGATCGCGGCCGTCCACGTCGAGCTTGCCGAAATCTCTGTCGCCGATGGGAAATTGGACGAAGCCGCAACGCACCTCGAGCAGTCGCTCAGCGAACAACGTCGCTACCTAACCGACAACGCCGGCCCTGCGATCCGCTACTACGAAGGCTTTATGGAAAATCGCAGCAACGGTGGTTCCGAAAGGCAGCGGTACGTTGATTACGTGCGAGTGCAGATTCGCTTGGCCGAAATCCTGCAGCAGATGGGCCGACTGCATGAGTCTGAAGGTGTGTTGAGCGAAGTATATTTCGCGTCTTACATCATGGGAGGTGCCTACCGCTCGAAGAAATCGTTCGAGCCTCGTGTGTTGTTCGTTCACGGTTGTGCGCTGTTGGCGTCGGTGCTGGAAAGCCGTGGCTCTGATGACGCGGCCTTGGTGCGCGACGTCGCCGCAGCCACTTGGAACATGCTACAGAAAGATCTCACAACACCGTTTCATGATGCGGTCGATGCAATGAAACAACTGAAGCGATCTGAGCAGTCGATAAAGATTCTGAACTCCTCAAAAACAACAGGTGACGTGCGTGCAGCCACTTCGGCTCTGCAAACCAGTCGCTGCAGGACACGCATTGGTGGGCACGTGTGTTTCGCGGCACAAAGGTGGGACGAGGCAGTGGCTTGCTTCCAAGACATTCTAAATTCGCCCGAGGAAGCCACCGCCTACGATGCCCTTCACCTGGCACTGGCGCTGCACGAACTGAATAGAGCTGATGACGCGTGCAACGCATACGTTCGTGCTACGACAATGCTAAACGCCGAAATGCCGCCCGACGTAGCGGATCTGCACTTTCGAGTTGGCCAGCTTTTGGAATTGTCGCCGCATGGCGAGACGCCGACGCCGGAAGACTGAAACATTCAGCAACTAGGCTGGCAGCTTGCGCGACACTGAACCAACCGCAGTGCTGAGCCACAATTGTGTCACTTGTCCATCGGACAGAACTTACCAACCGAGAGGAGCCGTCGTGTATCTTCAGAAACGAACGGAACGGTGCCACTTAGTCAATTGCAATCGAGCAATCGCTAAGTGTATCAAGATTCTGCTGTTGATTGTCTGTCTATTGACGTGTTCGCACGCCAACAGCCGCGCGTCCGAATACGTCGCGATCGACGTGCCAGTGGACGACCAGACGATTTTCACACTCGACATAAACAGCCTCTCGGCCGATGGGAACACCGGACTTGCCAAATTCAACCCTGGCGTGACTTTCCCTAGCAGCGGCATGTTGATTTATCGCTATGGCGAAGAGGTCGAACTCGTATCTGCACCCAACGGCTACAGTTCTCTTACCCCGAGAAACGTATCTGGCGACGGGAGTCGCATCGTAGGATCCATGACCAGAGAAGGCGACGGCACAGCAGACGGATATCTATGGTCAAGGGACAACGGATTTCAAGTTCTGTCGCCGCCTGATGGAGGTGGTAATCATTTTGCCAGATTGATCTCGTCCGATGGGCTGACAATCCTCGGAGAAACTGTGCAGGAGCACTATTGGAAATGGACCGAAGCCGATGGGTTTTATGAGCTGCCGATCGATTACCAGATAGTGGGAAGCATGTCCGACACGACGCCGAATTCCTCGAGCATTCTGTTCTCAAACGCCGTCTACCATATGGATGGGCGAATAGAGTTTGTACCAGGAATTGAAGACGGACTACGTTGGCGACTTCGCAGTATTTCAGCTGACGGACGGTATGCGAGTGGGTTGCTGGACTTGGATGGCCCCTACTTTCCTGGACTTGATGGACCCCCACCCGCAACGTACACGGTTTCGGAGCATGAATGGGAAGCAGTTCGCTGGGAAGTAGGAACCAACAACTTCGAACTCTTAGGAAATCTCTCTGAATCCCGATCCGGGTACGACAGAAGCCACGCGAGGGCGATGTCTGCGGATGGTCAAGTAATTGTGGGCTACGCCGGAAGTACGGGAACCTGCAGCGGTGGGCATTGGGATGCTGTTGTCTGGGATGAACGGCATGGGATGCGTGACTTGCCACAGGTGCTGCAAGAAGAATATGGCTTAACCGTGGGATCCCCAAGCACTCTTGGCCCTCGGCTTGGTGTCGCATCGGGTATCTCCGACGACAAACTCACCGTCTTTGGCCACCTGCGAGAACTGGAGTGCGGAACGTCTCAACTCTGGTACGCGCGATTGGACTGGCCACTGGGCACGATTCGCGGTGATCTGGGTTGGGATGGCGATCTGGATGTGGCGGATCTGGACAAGCTGCTTGGGTTTGTTCGTTCGGGCGAGTTCGATTCGCAGTCGGATTTCAACTTTGACAAGGTAGTCGACCAGGCGGATCTGGCGTTCTGGGTCCACGATCTGAAGCAGACGTACTTTGGCGATGCGAATCTAGACGGCGAGTTCAGCTCGAGCGATCTGGTTGCCGTCTTCGAGGCCGGGCAGTACGAAGACAGCGTTCCGCTTAACTCCACCTGGGCGACAGGTGACTGGAATGGCGACGGCGATTTCACATCAAGTGATCTGGTGAGCGCGTTCGCGGACGGCGGTTATGAGCAAGGGCCTCGCGCCGCAGCTCAAGCCGTTCCCGAACCCGCCACAGCGACGCTATTGCTTTCATCCCTGGCCGGCGCCATGTCCTTGATTCGACGCAGGAAGGTGATGCGATGAGCGTTGATGACTTTCGAAGGCTGGTTACTCGACGCGGATTCTGGTTTGGAATCGTGATGGTGATTTCCGCCTTGCTCCCGCCTGCGGTCCTGGCGGTGGTGACGTCGGATGCGGCGGGCACACATCAGATCACACCGGGTGAGCCGGCGTTTGGTGTGAACCTGGACGGCGTGACGTTTCTGGCACTTGCCGATGCCAATACCGCGGATGCAGGGCTGGGTAAGATTACGCCCGTGTGCACAGCGGCACTGATAACCCATCGACATTTGATAACCGCCGCACATTGCTTCGACCCTGGCCTTGATGACTCCGCGCCGCTGCCGGATGGCCTCGTCGACGAATACTTTCGACGGAACCCTTACGTGGCCGTTTTCGATTTGGCTGGCGGCCGAACATCCGTTCCACTTGATTTGGATTCAGTGCAGTTCGAGCCCGGTTGGCTCGAGTCAGGCGTGGACATCGCCATCGTTGCATTGGCGGATCCGGCGCCGGTCGAGCTGCCAAGATATCCACTTTATGTCGGCCAAGGGGAATTTGGTCAGCAGGTTGTTGTTGCTGGATATGGAGCGACAGGACACGGTTCGACAGGCGTCGAACTGCCGTTTCCTCCCCATTCGACGAAGCGAGCAGGCCTCAATCGCATCGAGTTTATCAGCGATGAAGTCGTGCCAGGCGTCGAACTCATGATCTATGACTTTGACGGTGGGCTTCCCGAGACCAACTCACTGCAGCTAAACGACATCCCGAGTGACCTGGGGTTCGGTGACGACGAAGTCATGGTCGGCCCCGGCGACTCGGGTGGTCCGATTTTCCTATCGGGGGCTATCGCCGGCATTGCGGTGTCGGTCGCTAGTTTCGGTCCCGACGATTCCGTTTGGGGCGACTTAGCGATGCACATGCGGGTGGCCAATTCCTTGGACTTTATCACGTCGGCGACGGACGGCGAGGCCGTCTTCGTCCCCGAGCCCGCCGCTTCGACGCTCGCCTTGGTCGCCTTGATGGGATCGTTTCGTTGGGGAAGATCACGTTGGTCCGCAGATTTTTGTCGGAAGATATGAGTTCCCAAAAAACTCCGACAGGCCGTCGACGTTCTGAAGTTCAGACTCGCAATCCAGTTCTCAATTCGACTTGATTTTGATCGGTCGTAGTGGCCTGCCAGTACCAACGTGCTTACAGTTGAGCGACTTCGCACTTTGCGCATCGTCGGCCACTCGGACTTTGCGCGTTTAAATCCACGATTACTATTACTAGCTCGATCGCTCGAACGTCTTTTTCGTGTACAAGGTGGGCGTGTTCTGAGCCGCGAAGCGCGTCGTCAAAGCACGGTCCGACCGACAATGCCGCAACCGGCGCAACTGCCCGCGGTGAGGCAGTCCGATGTCACGTGGAAGCTACGGTAAGCAGCGCACGGTCGTGGTGGCGACTGTTGACGCTGAGGCGGGCTCCACCTGCGCAAGTTGACTTGGCATCGAATGGTGCCTCCATCGGGTGGATTGAGGTCGTTGATTTGGGCCTATGGCAACACCTGAAACACGGAGCGGCAAACCTCCTAACTAACCAAGGTCGGTTCGTCATTGGTCACAGAAATAGCGATTCCCCAAACAGCGATAGCTACTCGATACCATACGTTGGACCTCAACTTTCGCTGCCTGACACATTCGACCGCTGCACCGAGCGACAATTCCGTCGTGCGTGAAGTGGGTTTGTGTGACTAGTCCTCGGCAATATTTGCTCGCAGCCAAGTGCGTGCGTACGTCCAATTCCGCTCTGCCGTTCGCAACGAGACGCCAAGGGAATTCGCTACGTCCTGCATTTTCAAACCGGCAAAGTACCGCAGCTTTACGACTTGCGCTGCTAGTGGATCCTTCTTATCCAAGATGGCTAAAGCCTCGTCGAGCGAAAGTAGTTCATTGGATACATCCGAAATGGCAGCGCCCTCTTCCAACTCGACGCGAATGCGGTCACCACCTCGACGAAACTGTTTTCTTCGTCGCGCCGATTCGATCAGAATCCGTCGCATTGCTTCTGCCGCTGCGCCAAAGAAATGGCCACGGCTATTCCATGACGTCTGGTCGGCAGAGTCGTTTCCCAATAGACGCAGGTAAGCTTCATGCACCAGCGCCGTGGCTTGCAACGTCTGTCCCGGTTGCTCATTCGCCAAGCGACTTGCAGCCAGTCGTCGCAATTCTTGGTAGACGAGTGGCAATAATTGGTCTGATGAGGAAGGATCCCCGCTTTCAATCTGCCTTAGAATTCGCGTAACTTCATTCATGCATCCACTTCGCTTCTTGAAGGGATCTGATGTCCAGGCACTGCGCAGCTTGGACTACCGTGATGATGAAACCAGTTCTTTGTTCGCCGGAATCCAAGACGGCCACGCCGGATCTGCTTCGATTCGTCGCTTGAAAGCGTATGCCCAAACGAAATAACCGTCGAGAATCCCGGTCCGAAGTACTTCGTCAAAGCAGGCTCTGGCCTTGCTTCGGTCTCCGTTCGCGAGTGCCTCCATTCCCACTGCGAAATACGCCCACATTCGGTCGTATTGAAACGGACCAGCGAGGCGAAGCAATTTCGCTTCATTTTCGTCAGACGGACTAGCTATGTACTCAAGAATGAGTGTATACCAGGGATCGTCCAAGAGGCTTTCCATCGAGAGCAACTTCTTTGCAATTCTGGCCGTCTCGTCGGGGCGACCTAGCAGCAAATGAGTAGTGACAGCCACGCCATCTACGCCCGTCGCCACTGAGTCTGAATCAAAGATGGCTTCTGACGCAGAAGCAACTGCGTCGACATCGTGCGTCACGTCGACATCGTAGATCGCTCGAAGTGCGTCATCAAGTTTGGTAGGGTCGTCAGGACGCGAGTCGACAAACCGTTCGAATTCGTCGTATTGCTTGTCGGCGAACCAAAAGGCCGCGAGGATCCACCGCGGCGGCTTCTCCTGATTGGGCATGCTACTTCGAATCGCGTCGATTGCTGCCCAATCGCCCGTTAGCGCGAGATACATCGTTCGCGAGCGAAAGGCATACCCGAACCTGTGATCCGTCGACGGAAGTGAAGCATACAGCTGCGACGCCTTTGACATCCATTCGGCTTCCTTCGAACTAAGTGAGTGGAAGCGAGCAAACTCGACGGCTTCGACAAGTGCCAGGAGATAGTCGGAGGCAACAAACACGCTCTCTGGCGCAAGCTTCGACGCAACATCAAAATCGTCGATCGCTACCTCGAAGGCAACAACCGTCGCAGCGTCAGCGTAGTTCAACTTCGCCAATTGAGCTTGTGTTCGGCCGCGGAACGCGTATGCGGCGGCCCAGAATCGATGTTTTCGTAGCAAGCGTTCGAGTTGCTCGTGGGTTGCCTTAGGCTCAATATGGCGAGTTGTTTGCGTCAGGAAGAAACGATCGATGTCGGAATTAGCCCTAGGTCGTAGGTTGTTAATCCGGCGTCGCAGTGAAGACATCTTGTCGTATTCCCCAAGTTGATCAACCGCGAGCCACATTCCCGTCGTAGCAGGAATACTGTTCCGATCATGCTTCAGGGCTTCTTCAAACAATCGTATTGCTTCGGCGTTGTGACCATCCTTCAGCGAATAAAGGTGAGCCATCCCGCGGAGCGCGAGACATAGACTTGGATCCGCTTCCGTTTGCTTCAATGCGTCAATCCGTTCGATCGCGTTGGCATAATCGCCGACAAGTGCCAGATTCAACGCCTCACCTGTCATTGTCTCTCTTAGCTGCGCCAGAATCTGATTCTTTGCTTGAATCTCGGCTGCGGCGCGCGACAATCCAACTATCGCACCCGTTAAGCCGATGAGGCAACCCAACATAATCACGGTGGCAGCTGCGAAGGCGCCTCGGTTTCTAGCAATCGTCATCCGCGCGCGATACCATGTGGACGCCGGTCGAGCATGAACTGTTTCACCGTCAAGGAACCGTTTGAGATCCGCCGCAAAACCACTCGCCGTTTCGTATCGTCTAGTACGATCTTTTTCGAGTGCCTTCATTACGATCAAATCGATGTCTCCGCGAATTGATTTTCCCAGGACGGAATTCGTTGAACTGCGATTCGAAGATACCGTTGCTGCTTTCGCCCCCAATGTGCTGAGCCGAGCACTCGGCTTGGGAGGTTGTTCGTCACGAATGATCCGCATCACTTCGTCCAGCGCTGCAGTGCGAAGACGATCGCGATCGAACGGCGGCGATCCAACCAGCAATTCATAAAGTAACACGCCAAGCGAATAGACATCACTACGAGTATCGATATCGAGCTGATTAAATTGCGCTTGTTCGGGGCTCATATACTCTAACGTGCCGACGATTTGTCCGAATTGGGTGAACATGGTCCGCTCGGTCAATTCCTGGTTCATTGCCTTCGCCACGCCAAAATCGATTACTTTGGCGACCGGCTTGTCATCGAATTTGGCGATGAGCACATTCGATGGTTTTAGATCACGGTGAATGATTCCCTTTTGATGTGCGTGTTGGACAGCCTGACAGACTGTGACAAACAGTTGAAGTCGTTCGCGAGTTGAAAGTTTCTGCTCGTCACAAAAGCCTGTGATCGGCACCCCCTTCACTAGCTCCATCACGAAATAGGGGCACCCCGATTCGGTCGTACCTGCCTCGAATACCTTCGCGATATTGGGATGATCCATCATGGCCAAGGCTTGTCGCTCTGCCTCAAATCGAGCCAAAACTTGTTTGCTGTCCATCCCGGGCTTAATGATTTTGAGAGCGACGCGTCGTTTGACCGGGTGCATCTGTTCCGCCATGTAGACGACGCCCATGCCGCCTTCACCAATCGTCTGGAGAAGCTTGTAGGACCCGATACGATCTCCTTCGCCATAGCTTCCGCCGAATGTCGCCGTTTGGCCGACAATTTCTGCAGGTAACGCGTCCAAAAACGAGCCGGTTTCCGTGTGATGGTCCAATAGCCGTTGAACTTCGGCCAAGAGAACATCGTCGCCATCGCATTTCTCAAGAACGAACTCGTGGCGTTCGGCCTCTTCAAGTTCAATCACCCGAAGAAAAATGCTTTTTGCGTTGTCGTTGGGCGTGGGCATCGACGTCTCCTGTATCGCGCGAGTCGGGTGGCTGGTGTGTAATGCAGTGCGAAGTAAGGTTCCGATTCCCGCCAGAGATTTCTGTCTTTCTTTGATGAGGGCGCAACGGTGAGATATCACCGGCCCTTTGAGCCGCATCTTAACACGACGGTCGAGCGATTTGATTTACTATGCTAGTGGCTCCTGCTCCCGATTTCCCGCCTGCTGCCGAACCAACCGCAAGTAAACTTCCGTCGATGCCAAAGCGGCCCCCGCCTTTCGCCAAAATGCAGGCGTGAGCAACAGCGAAGGGACCCTCTGGCCAAAGTGTCGCCGTCATTTCGACGACAATTTGGCCGGCATTTGGGGACGCCGTGTCGTGGCATACAAGGGCGTGTCCTGAGCAGCGAAGCGAGTCGTCAAGCCACGTTCCGAATCACATTGCGCCATCAGCGCACCTTCGCGAGGTGAGGCAGACCAAAGCACTTGCCGCATCGATCACCGCGCTCGATAGCGAACAGTCGGTCCGCCTTCAGTGCTTCCGGTCATAGGCGGGCTCCACCTCAGCAGGCGTCTCGCAGGTTTCCCTGCCCAAAGTTGCGACCGATCCGAGAACGCGATTCTACTGGATCAAGATATCTGTTCTGATCGCCGACAGATCGCAACTCCTCACGTATAGTACCGCCAGTCCGTCGCCACAACTGAGGTAAGCGTTCGAGAAGGAGCAAGACAGTGCAATTGCTTCATCTTCATCGTCGATCGCTTCGTTACGATTGAGAAACGGGTATGGAACACCCATTGTTGGCGTGAAGCACGGAATGCAGCAAAAAACGTCCGAAAGCTCCACCGAGTTGAGTATGTACGGCATGCGACATACTTGTAAGCCGATAAGACTGAATGCGTTGTACGGTTGTAGGACCACATTTCCGTCGTCACCGGTCATTCGTGACGTGTCGCTCGCGTCGCGCGGCTCCCAGAATGGAAACGTCTCTGTCCTCCAGCGAACTGCGTTGAAACACGGTCTTGGCGAAATAGGCATCGTCTCGCGGCTAATCAACTTGCGTTCGACGACGACGTGTTCCCATTTGAGTTGTACTCCACTCGAAAATTCATCCTGAGGATCACCGAATATTAACAAAACATCTCCTGGTAACTTCAAGTCGCCAAGGAGATCGTGAGACGCCCGCAAATCAATCTGAGCAAAGAACGGGAGCAAGTCACCGGTTGCCGTGCGCGGCCACTCACGGTCAATCGCCCAGTATGGTATCCCGCCGATTTTCGTATCGAAGCGATTTCCAAGCTCACCGATCCCAAGTATGAATATGTCCGTCGGGACGGCACGTCCCAGCATCGATAAAGGTCCACACAAGTACCGAACTTGCATTGCCCTTACTGCATCGAACGGACCAACAATCTCAGTTGCGTAGCATCCGTCGCTATCTGCGAGGAATGGCGATAGTCTCTTGGCCCACAATGCAACATCGAACTCGGTCATTTGTCCAGTCCAGTGAGACTTCGGTGTGAAGCGGCACGGCATAGACGACATCACCAGCTTGAACGCAATGCATTGACACTTATCGAAGTGTTGATTGTTGTCGCGATTGTTGCATTGCTTATTGCCCTTCTTCTGCCCGCGGTTATGAGCGCACGTGGTGCGTCTCGTCGTGCACAATGTCTTAGTCGCATGAGACAAATCGGCCTAGCAATGAACGCCTTCGAAAGTGCGCGTGGATACTATCCAGGCTGGACAATGGCCGATGACGATTCTCATTACGATAAAATTGTCTCTTGGACCTCCTCGATCTCTGGATACATGGAAGAGCGTGACGTCGCGTTCCATCAGGGTCGATTCTCGGTCGTCGACTTTTTCCTTTGCCCCGACGATATTGAATTCCAAGAGCAATTCGCTACGGAAGAACGTTCGCATGAGATCGGAGGCTTAAACTATCCCACAAGCTATGTAGCCAACGGCGGTGTCTATGATGGTAAGCCCAACCATTCGTCATTTGGACGGCAGACGAAGCAGGACCCACCACACCGTGCGTTCGATAGCCGAGCGAATGGGATTTGCCATGAGCTAGCGGTGCCAGTTGGGTGGAAGCGTCCATGGTTACGCGTTTCCGCCGACTACGTATCAAGACATGATGGCGCGACTCGCACCGTGTTGTTGTCTGAGAACGTGGATGCAATAAGCTGGCTCGGCCCTGTCGAAGTCCATAACTGCTTTCTCTGGAGCTCCGAGGAGCAAATTCGCATTAACGAAAGGCGAGGAGAGCGCCCTCCTGGAAAGAAGCGGATTCAGAACTCAAACCCATCAAAAGAGACACCGGAACAAAACACACTTCATCCGCGGTATGCGCGACCGTCCAGTTTTCATCGCGGCAGCGGCGTGAATATGGTTTTTGTTGATGGGCATGGGCGCTTCGTGAGTGAGAATATCGATTATTGGATTTACGTCCAGCTTATGACACCCTACAGCGATCGCGCTCTTGCAAATGTGTTACGCAAGACGCCTGCTCCCCGCGAATTCTATCAGTCACTACCTGGAGACTACTAATTCCCAATTCAAGCGACGCGTAGGCGCGATCAAATCACGAGATATCGATTTTCAAGATCTGCAGACATCAAACGAGTTGGAATTCAATTTCGTCGCCTAGACACTCGACAGATTGGGAATTCATAGCACGCATCGAGAGGCAACGCATATGTGCGATCGACACCTAGTTGGTGCCATGTTGGCTGTTCTACTGACAAGTTCCGCAACTGCATTTGCGGATGTGTACCGTTGGGACACCGGTCAACTGATCTCCGGTTCGGAAGGAATTGTGCTTGGTCCAGGTACTGTAGTGAGTTCGCAGAACTTGGAATATGCCGACTTACGTGAACTGGATTTGACAGACAGTTACTTTCGCGAGTCGAATCTCGTATATGCCGACTTTTCCAACTCAGATCTGCAGGGCGCCGATTTGCGAGACGCGAAGCTGACGCACGTGAATCTGACTGACACAAATGTTTCGGGAGTGCGTTTGGATCGTTCCACGACTCTTGGCTTAACCGCAGAGCAGTTGTATTCCACGGCCAGTTACAAGTCGCGCAATCTTCGGGGGATTGGACTGGGCGGGAATGATCTTCAGGGATGGAACTTTGCAGGCCAAGACCTCACTGATGCATCGATATCAGGTGCGAATCTCACCGCATCGAGTTTTGACGACGCCGTGATCAAGGGAATTTCCCTCCGC